>CAUUEM010000020.1:0-13567 GCA_963544045.1 uncultured Gemella sp.
CTCTTTCTGGAGGTCAAAAACAACGTGTAGCAATAGCTTCAGCATTAGCTTTAAAACCAAAAATATTAATTTTAGATGAATCAACTAGTATGCTTGATCCTAGAGCAAGACATTCTATTCTAGAATATATAAAGAGAATAAATGAAGAAAACGAAATAACTATTATTTCTATAACACATGATGCTGAAGAAAGTAAATATTCTAATGATATAGTTATTATGAATAACGGTAGAATTGTATTTACTGGAGATTACAACTTATTGTATGCAAAGCCTGATATTTTAAATATGTTTAACTTAGAGACCCCATTTTTAGAACGTATAAAAAATGATTTAAATAAACATTTAGGTTCAGAAGTTTTCAAAATTACTGAAGATGAAAGGAGTGTAGTAGAAAAAATATGCAAATTAATTTAAATAATATTAACTACACTTATAATAAAGGAACAGTATTTGAAAAAAAAGTATTAAAGAATATTAGTTTGAAATTAAAAAAACGAGCATATAACGTTATCGTAGGAAAAACAGGAAGTGGAAAATCAACTTTAATAGAACATATTAATGGATTGTTAGTTCCTAATAATGGAGAGGTAATTGTAGGTGAAACAATTATTTCTTATCCCAAAAATAAACGAGAGAAAAAAGAACTAGCTAAGAGACTAAGAGAAATACGAAAAGATGTAGCAATACTGTTTCAATTTTCAGAACAGCAACTTTTTGAAACTACTGTACTAAAAGATATTATGTTTGCCCCATTAAATTATGGAGTAAGTGAAGAAAAAGCTAAGCAAAAAGCTACTGAACTCGTAAACATGGTAGGATTAGGAGAAGATTATCTGGGAAAATCTCCATTTGAACTTTCTGGTGGAGAAATGAGAAAAGTTGCATTATGTGGAGTATTAGCACTCGACCCTAAAGTTTTAATATTGGATGAACCAACGGTTGGTTTAGATTACAAAAGTAGAGAAGATATTATGAACTTAATAAAAGAACTACAGCAAAAAAAAGATATGACAATCGTGCTAGTTACACACAATATGGATTATGTGCTAAAGTATGCTGATAATATATTTGTTTTAAATAAAGGAGAACTGGATTTTTCAGGTACAGCAGAAGAGTTATTTTCAAATAAACAGATTCTTGAAAATAATTCTTTAGATTTACCAGAGGTATTAAAATTCTATGAAAATTTAAAAAATAAAGGAATAGTTATTCCATTCCCACGTTATTACGGGGAAATGATGGAGAGTTTAAAACTTTTAATAGGAGATAGAAGTAAATGAATAATTCTATAGTAAGTAAATATATTCCATTAGATACTGTTATTCATAATCTTGACCCCAGAACAAAGCTATTTTTTGTAATAGTATATTTAGTAGATATATTTATAGCTCATAGTATAGTTGAATTTTCACTTTTGATTTCAATTTTAGCAGTTGCTGCATATCTTTCGAAAACTAGTTATAATATATTATTATCTAGTGTGAAGTCAATTGTATTTCTTATTGTTTTCACTTCATTAGTACATTTGTTTTTTAATAAATCGGGTAGCGTGTTGCTAGAACTTTCTTTTATGAAAATTTATAGTGGAGCATTAATAGGAATTTTACTAATAACAGTACGATTTATTCTTGTTGTAATGATAATGGTTGTATTTATGGCTACAACCTCTCCTAGTGAAATTACTCATGCAATAGAGAAAAGTTTGGGTTTTTTAAAAGCAATAGGAATACCTATATCTATATTTGCTTTAGTGTTATCTATATCTTTAAGATTTATTCCAACTATAATAGAAGAAACAAATAGAATAATAAATGCACAGGTTTCAAGAGGATCGGATTTTAATGAAGGAAGTTTAATACAGAAGGTGAAAAAGTTTATACCTATATTAATCCCTCTATTTATTGCAACTTTAAAAAGAGCTGACGAACTTGCCACTGCAATGGAAGTAAGAGGATATAGTACAACAATTAAAAGAAGTAAGTATAAGAGACTAAAATATGAGAGCTTAGACTATCTAAGTTATCTACTAATAATAGCAGTTACTGCATTTATTGTTTTAAAATAAAATAATGTATGTAGTTTATATAAAGGAGATTCTATGGATACAGAAATAATAAATATTTCTAATAGTAAAAATAAAAAAGAAATATATGATAAGTTACTACAATATTATGAAAATAATAAACTAGTAGCTATTCCAACAGAAACTGTTTATGGATTAAGTGCTGATGCGAAAAGTGATGAAGCCATTTCTAAAATTTATTTAGCTAAAGGCAGACCTAGTGATAATCCTTTAATAGTTCATTTTTATGATATTAGACAACTTGAAAATATAGTTGATTATAGTGATACTAGAGTGAAAAAATTAACAGATAGTTTTTGGCCTGGACCGATGACACTTATATTAAATGCCATTGAAAATAATGGTATCTCTAAAAAAGTAAGTGCAGGATTAAAAACTTTGGCTGTCAGAATGCCTTCTAACACTACTGCAAGAGAAATTTTAAAAGAAACAAAAGTCCTTTTAGCTGCACCTAGTGCAAATACTAGTGGGAAACCATCACCTACCAAATTTGAACATGTATATCATGATTTAAATGGAAAAATTGATGTTATAATAGAAGATGAACAATCAGATATAGGATTAGAGAGTACAGTAATCGATTGTACAAGAACCCCACTCGTAATAGCTAGACCAGGAGAGATAACCAAAGAAGATATAGAGAAAGTCTTAGGAGAGGGTAGTGTAAAATATAACGATGAGATAATTAGTGATAATCAGGCACCAATTGCTCCTGGAATGAAATATAGGCATTATTCACCAGAAGCGGAGCTGATTTTATATAGAAAATCTTTTGAAGATTTAATTGAACTATTACGAATTAAAGGTAAAGAAACTGGTTTTATAACATATGATTGTTATAAGAATAAACTAAAGGGATTAGATATATCCATAAAATATTTAGCAGAAACTGAGAAAAGTGTTGAACAATCTAATAAAAATTTATATAATATTCTAAGAGAGTTTGATGAAGAAAATATAAAAGAAATATATATATTACCAATAAAAGAAAATAAAGAAAATGTGGCTTTATTAAATAGATTAAATAAAGCTATAAGTAAAAAATAAAAATAGGAGATTAGCGATGAAAAAGTTATATGTAGTTATACCTTGTTATAATGAAGAAGAGGTATTAAATGAAACTGCAAAAAGATTAGAAGTTAAAATGAATTCGATGATTGAAGAAGATTTAATTTCACCTGAGAGTCGAGTTGTTTTAGTAAATGATGGTTCTAAAGATAAAACGTGGGAAATTATTGAAGAACTTCATAAAAACAATCCATTATTTAGTGGAATAAACCTTAGTAGAAACCGTGGACACCAAAATGCATTGTTAGCTGGTTTAATGACGGTTAAAGATCATTGTGATGTTAGTATATCTATGGATGCTGACTTACAAGATGATATTAATGCAATGGATGAAATGATGAAAAAGTATTTAGCAGGATGTGACATAGTTTATGGTGTAAGATCTGCTCGTACTACTGATACATTCTTTAAACGATTTACTGCTGAAGCATTCTATCGTGTTATGGAGAAATTA
Source organism: uncultured Gemella sp. (assembly GCA_963544045.1). Classification (GTDB taxonomy): domain Bacteria; phylum Bacillota; class Bacilli; order Staphylococcales; family Gemellaceae; genus Gemella. Next base: position 3,608 of record CAUUEM010000020.1, read on the forward strand.
GGTGCGAATACTGTATTTAACCATGCTGACTATAGATTGATGAGTAGACGTGCATTAAATGGATTAGCTGAATTTAAAGAAGTTAATTTATTTTTACGTGGTATAGTACCTATGATAGGATACCCAAATGATATTGTTACTTATGAAAGAGCAGAACGCTTTGCAGGAGAAAGTAAGTATCCATTATCAAAAATGTTAGCATTTGCATTTGAAGGAATTACGTCACTTTCAGTTAAGTTAATAAGATTTATAACTGTAGGTGGTGCGCTTATGATTTTCATAGCAATACTAGTATTCTTCTATACTCTATATAGCTATTTTGCAGGATTTGCAAGACCAGGGTGGTCTAGTATGATGATATCTATGTGGTTTATCGGTGGAATGATTATGATTTCATTAGGTATTGTTGGAGAGTATGTAGGTAAAATTTATCTAGAAACAAAAGAACGTCCAAGATTTATCATTGAACAATTTTTAAATAAAGAAAAAAATGAGAAGGAATAATCTATGATTAAGGAAATAATGCAAAAATTACCTAACTTTTTTGTAAAAGTAATTGCTGTAGTTTTCTTTATACTAATGGGCTTAAATACTTTATTAGTATTAACAAAGACAGCTATATTTCCTAAAGATTATCAAGAAACACTATTTTATGAGAATGACAATGCTATACTAAATATTATTTTCCTAATAATATTTAGTATAGTTATCTTAATATTAGCTAGATATTTTAAAAAAATTATAAGTATAAAGAGATTAGTTTTAATAGTAATGATTTATAGTTTTATAATTAGTATTCTATTTGCTATTTTACGTCGTGACTATGTGCAATTTGATCCTTTTAATGTAATTGATCAGGCTAATAATTTCATAAGAGGTAATTATAGTGGTCTTGAAAAAGGAAATAACTATTTATATATTTATTCACACCAAATAACAACAGTGTTTATCTTTCAAATAATACTATCGTTATTTGGACGAGCAACTTTCATATTATATATAATGCAGAGTTTCTCAATAAGTTTTATTATCTTTATGTTATATAAAATATCAAATATATTATTTGAGGATGAAGATACAAACTATGTAGTTGTGATATTAAGTGCTTTATGTTTTCCGCTTGTGTTTTATGTAGCTTTTGTTTATGGAATATTACCTGGAATGCTTCTAACACTGATAGCATATTACTATTTCATAAAATATACAAAACAAAAAGAGTGGTATTTATTGGTAGTTAGTGCAATAAGTATTAACATTGCAATATTATTTATTGGAAATAATATGATACATATGATAGCTATCTTTACAGCTGCAGTAATATATTTTATTAGAAAAAAAGATAAAAAGATTTTAGCCTTTATATTTAGTTGTCTATTTTTAATGACTTCATCTAAAAGTATAATTTATAATTATTACGAAGCAACTAGTCAAAAAGAAATAGCACCAGGTGTACCAAAAATAACATGGATCGCTATGGGAATGCAAGAAGGTGATAGGGAAGCTGGCTGGTGGAATAGGTTTAACTATGATATTATGCCAGAAGAAGATTTTGATGCAGAACGTATCACAGAAATTTCTAAAGACTCAATAAAACAAAGACTTACAGTTTTTAGAAATAATCCAAGGTATGCTTTTGATTTTTATGAGAGAAAGTATGAAAATCAATTTATAGAGCCTTCTTTTCAGAGTCTATTAGTAACTGCTCCACAAAGAAACTTTGATAACGAGACAACGTTAGAAAAAGTTAAAGACTTTTTTATAAAACAAATTTACTTTAATGAAACACATCATGTGTTGATGTTTATAATGAAAGTATTTCAAGTATTTGTTTATAGTTTTAGCTTTGTTTTTGCGGTAAATATTTTTAGGAAAAAAGAGGAAGTTCTAACTATTATACCTGTTGCTTTTGTTGGAGGAACGTTATTCCATATGATATGGGAAGCAAAAAGTAGATATGTATTCCCATACTTTGTGTTTTTAATACCTATAGCGGCTTATGGATTAATTATTTTTAGAAATAAAATAATAGAATATAGAAAAACAAAAGAGGAAAAGAATGAAAAAAGTAATATGTAAAACTCTTGTAGCTATGGTTCTTGGATTAACAGTAGCACCAACTGTAGCAGCAAATGATATTTATGTACCTTTTGGTGAAAAGAATTTTTCTGAAATAGAGAATGGTGAGAAAATACAGTTTGATGATTTGAATTTAAAAGAAGCTTTACTAGAATACTACAAGTTTCATATTAATAAAAATTTTACAGGAAAAGAGATTACTGTAGATATGATGAAACAGTTTACTAGTTTATCTTTACCTTGGAAAAATATTTTTTCTCTAAAAGGATTAGAACACGCTACTAATGTGAAAAATTTGAATTTATCTAATAATTTTATTGAAGATTTAACACCATTAGAGAAATTAGAAAATATAGAGGATTTAGATTTAACTAATAATAAGATCAAAAATCCAGAAAGCTTAGGTAATCTTAAAAAATTAAGACAATTAGTGTTGAGAAAGAATTTAATGAATAATTTAGATTTTCTAAATAATTTAAATGTTGAGTCATTAGATATTTCTATGAATAGTGTATTAAAAGATTATATACCTAATAATTTAAAATTAGATAATATAAGAAGTTTAAATATTTCTGGAATAGGTATAGATAATATAACATTTTTACAGAATGCGAAAAAACTAGAAAGCCTAGTTGCTGAAGAAAATGCTATTAAAGATTTAAAACCTCTGGGGAATCTAAAAACTTTAAGAACACTGTATTTAGATAAAAATGATATTAGAGATATAGGACCTCTTAAAAATTTAGATAATTTAGAAGAATTACTCCTTTATAAAAACAATATAGAAGATATTATACCATTAGATGGAAAAAGATATTTATATAGATTAATGTTAAATGATAATATAGCATTAAAAGATATTAATGTACTAAGAACAGTTCAACATCTATCAAGTTTAGATATTTCTAATACTGCAGTAAGTGATATTAGTCCATTAAATGATTTAAAATATATTTATTATGTTGCAGTGAAAAATACTAAAATAAGTGATTCAGACTTAAGTAAATTTGAAAAAACAAATATGGATGTTAAGAAAGAAAATGGCATAGATAAAAAACTAGAAATAATTACTACAGAAGCTTCTAAGTATTTTAGTTTGAAAAACTATATTTTTATGCTATTAATTTTGATATTTACTGTAACTGGAATTAGAAGTTATTGGAAAAAAAATAAATAGAAAATAATAAGACGAATGAATTTACCCTTGAAATTCATTCGTCTTTGTGCTAGAATTACATTAATGAAATAAAAAAAGTATACTTAGGATACGATATATATCTAACTTATTTAAGAGAGGGTATGGTGCTGAAAATATCTATAAGCGTTATATATTACTACCTAGTTATAAGTATAATATAGTTAGTGAGCTTTATTCACAAAGAGGAAGTAAATTACTTCGAATTTGGGTGGTACCACGAAATTATTCGTCCCTTCTTTAGCCTTTGCTAGAGGAGGGACTTTTTATTTTTTATAAGTTAGACTAAGTATACATTAAAAAGAAGGAGACCTTAATATGGCTAAATTAGTTTTTCCAGATGGAAATGTAAGAGAATATGATAATAAAACACCGTTAGAAATTGCTGAAAGTATCAGTGTAAGTCTTAAGAAAAAAGTTATTTCTGCAAAATTAGACGACGACTATATCGAAGTAAATAAACCAATTACAAGAGATGGACATCTTAAACTTATAGTTGCTGATGATGAAGACCAAGACAGCTTATATGTACTTCGTCACTCTTCAGCTCATTTACTAGCTCAGGCATTAAGAAGACTATATGGAAAAGATGTGCACTTTGGTGTAGGACCAGCTATAGATGGTGGATTCTACTATGACTTTGATTCTGAATATAAAGTTACTGAAGAAGACTTTAAAAATATCGAAAAAGAAATGAAAAAAATTGTTAGCGAAAATATTGCTATTGAAGGACATGAGGTTAGTCGTTCAGAAGCATTAGAAATTTTCGCTGATGATCCATACAAAGTAGAGTTAATTAATGATTTACCAGAAGACGAAGTAATCACTGTTTATACACAAGGTGATTTCACTGACCTTTGTCGTGGAGGACACGTAGCTTCAACTTCTAAAATTAAAGAATTCAAACTATTATCAGTAGCTGGAGCATATTGGCGTGGTAATAGTGATAATAAAATGTTACAACGTATTTATGGAACAGCTTATTTCACAAAAGAGCATTTACAACAACATTTACATAGATTACAAGAAGCTCGTGAACGTGATCACAGAAAATTAGGTAAAGAATTAGGTATTTTCACAACTAGCCAAAAAGTTGGTGCTGGACTTCCTTTATGGTTACCTAATGGTGCAACTATTCGTCGTACTATCGAAAGATATATAGTTGATAAAGAAGTAGAACTAGGGTATGACCACGTTTATACTCCAATAATGGGATCTAAAGATTTATATATCACTAGTGGGCACTGGGATCACTATCAAGAAGATATGTTCCCACCAATGGAAATGGATCATGAAACAATGGTTCTTCGTCCAATGAACTGTCCTCACCACATGATGGTTTATAAAAATGAACGTCACTCTTATCGTGAACTTCCAATACGTATCGCTGAACTTGGTATGATGCACCGCTATGAAGCTAGTGGAGCAGTAAGTGGTTTACAACGTGTTCGTGGAATGACTTTAAATGATGCACACGTATTTGTAAGACCAGATCAACTTAAAGATGAGTTCAAATTAACTGTAGGACTTATTCAAGAAGCATATAAAGACTTAGGTATTAAAAACTTTAGTTATCGTTTATCATATAGAGATCCAGAAAATACTGAAAAATATTTTGACGATGACAAAATGTGGGAAAATGCTCAACAAATGTTAAAAGAAACTGCTGATGAATTAGGACTAGATTATGTAGAAGCAGAAGGAGAAGCAGCATTCTACGGACCAAAACTTGATGTTCAAGTAGAAACAGCTATAGGAAAACAAGAAACTCTTTCTACTATTCAATTAGACTTCTTATTACCAGAAAGATTCGAATTAGAATATATTGGAGAAGATGGAAAAGCCCACCGTCCGGTAGTAATTCACCGTGGTATAGTGTCCACTATGGAAAGAATGGTTGCCTTCTTACTAGAAGAATATAAAGGAGACTTACCAACATGGTTAGCACCAAACCAAGTGCGTATAATTCCTGTAAATAACGATTATCACTATGATTATTCAAAAGAGATTATGCAAGAACTTAAAAAATCAGGTGTAAAAGTTACTATTGATGATAGAGATGAAAAACTTGGATATAAAATCCGTGAAGCAGCTAACAAAAAAATCCCTTATACTTTAGTAATTGGGGATAAAGAAGTTGAAAACAAAGCGGTTAATGTTAGAACATTTGGTTCTCATGACCAAAAAGAAGAAAGTTTTGCTGAGTTCAAAGAAAATATCTTAAAAGAAATTAATGAAAGATTAATCGAGAAAAATGCATAAAATAATATATTGTTAAAAGGCATAGCCTAACTTTAAAATTAAAAGGAGAAAATATATGTTACCACAATTAACAAAAGAAATACTTGAAGGAGAAATCGAGTTAACGATAAAAACAAATCAGGGAGATATGTCATTCAAATTATTTGAAAAAGCTATTCCAAAAACAGTAGAAAACTTTGTAACTCATGCTAAAAATGGATACTATAATGGAGTGATTTTTCACCGTATTATAAATAACTTTATGATTCAAGGTGGGGATCCAACTGGAACAGGTATGGGTGGAGAATCAATTTGGGGTGAAAACTTTGAAGATGAATTCTCTATGGATTATTATCATTTTTATGGTGCTTTAAGTATGGCTAATGCTGGGCCAGCAACAAATGGAAGTCAGTTCTTTATTGTTCAAAACAATCATTTAGATACTAGAACACTTAATGCATTAGAAAATGGTGGATGGCCAGAAGAAGCAGTAAAAAAATATGCTGAAGTTGGAGGAACACCTCATCTAGATCAACGTCATACAGTATTTGGACAATTATTAGAAGGTTCAGAAGTTCTGAACAAAATTGCAGCGGTAGAAACTGATGCTCAAGATAGACCACTTGAGGATGTAGTAATAACTGAAATAGTTGTAAAATAATAACTTAAAACACAAGGTTAAGACAGTAACCTTGTGTTTTTTTATAATAATGAGTTTAAGAAATTTTTTTGAAAAAATTAAAAAAATTTTCAAAAAAAACTTTTAATATACTAATCAGTGTGGTATAATTATGAAAGTTTGAATAAAAAAAGGAGAAGAGCAATGTCACAACAAACAAGAATAAAACCTGTCTTAGATGTTAACGAAAGACCTAGTCTGGGACTTTGGATAACACTAAGTTTACAACACTTATTTGCGATGTTTGGAGCAACAGTATTAGTGCCAATTTTAACTGGGTTACCAGCTAGTACAGCATTAACAACATCAGGAATAGGAACTTTAACGTATTTATTTATAACAAGAGGTAAGATACCAGCTTATTTAGGATCTTCTTTTGCTTTTATTAATCCTATTATTGTGTTATCTACTACTCATAGTGTTGAAACAGCTATGCTTGGTGCATTTTTAGCCAGCTTAGTATACGGGGTTGTAGCAATGTTTATTTACAAATTTGGAGTAAATTGGTTATTAAAACTTTTACCTCCAGTTGTAGTAGGACCAATTATTATAGTTATTGGACTTGGAATAGCACCAACAGCTATAGATATGGCTATGAACAAAAAAGTTGGAGATGCTAAGGTATATGATTTAACATACTTTACAGTAGCATTAATAACACTAGCAGCTACAATTTTCTGCTGTGTTGCATTAAAAGGATTTGCAAAACAAATACCAGTATTACTAGGAATAGTATTTGGATATATAGTAGCAGTAATTGCAGGTTTAGTTGATTTTCAACCAGTTATTGATGCACCGTGGTTTAGCTTACCTAAGTTTACAGTTCCATTCGTAACTTATACACCTGAGTGGAATGTTGCAGCACTTGCAATGGTACCTATAGCTATAGTTACAATAAATGAACATATTGGACACCAAATGGTTCTTTCAGAAGTAGTTGGACGTAACTTCTTAAAAGATCCTGGATTGCATCGTTCAATTTTAGCTGATGGTACAGCAATGATGTTTGCATCATTACTAGGAGGGCCACCAAGTACTACTTATGGAGAGAACATAGGAGTATTAGCAATCACACGAATATTCTCTGTATTTGTATTAGGAGGAGCTGCAGTATTTGCACTTATTTTAAGTTTTGTTGGTAAATTCTCTGCATTAATCTCTACAATACCATCACCGGTAATGGGTGGAGTTTCAATATTATTATTTGGTATTATAGCATCTAGTGGTTTAAGAATGTTAGTTGATGAAAAAGTAGATTTAAGTATAAATAGAAACTTAGTTATTTCATCAGTTATTATTGTACTAGGTGTTGGTGGAGCAATGTTAAAATTTGAAAGTATTAACTTTGAACTTCCTGCAATGGCACTTGCTGCTATAAGTGGTGTATTATTAAATGCATTCCTTCCAAAAGATAAAAATAGTAAAAATTAGTAATATTTCAAAGAGGTAGCAAAACTTTTATTGACTACCTCTTTTTAATTTGATATAATTTACTAGGTAATTAGAATTAGTTAAGGTAAATGATTTACCTTATTTTTAATTTTTAAAAAATAAATTATTAAGGAGTCCGAAATTGAAAAAATTATCTGCACTTATACTAGGTTTTGCAGGTGTATTCTTTTTATCAGGGTGTTCAGCACAAGATAGAAGTGGTACGTTTTATGAAACGTTTGTAAAACCTATGGATATGTTTTTAAGTAAAATACATGAATATGTTGGTAGTTGGGGATGGTCAATTGTAATTATTACTTTAATAGTTCGTATTATAATTTTACCATTCATGTTAAACAACTATAAAACACAAAATAAAGCTCGTCGTGGTCAAGTATTAGCACGTCCTGAGTTAGAAGTTGTTCAAGAGAAACAAAAAGCTGCTCGCGAAAAAGAAGCTAGAGCAATCTCTAATGAAGAGAAAACACAAGCTCGTGCTGAGCTTATGGAGCTTCAAAGAGAGCAAATGGCAATTATGAAAAAATATGATGCTAATCCTATTAGCGTGGGAGGATGTCTACCACTACTTATTCAAATGCCATTCTTAACAGGTTTATTCTTTACATTAACAAACCCATTATATTCAGCAGGAATCATTGATTCAACATTCTTAGGAATATTTAGTTTAGGGACAAGATCATATGTGTTACCTATAATAGCGTTTATAGTTTATGCGATTCAAACAAAATTAACAATGTCTATAAACCCACCTTTAGCACAACCTGGTCAAGAAGCGATGCAAGGACAAATGCAAATGATGCAATGGTTAAGTCCTGTAATGATTGCAGTATTCTCATTCTGGGTAGCTGGTGCAGTAGCCGTTTATTATATTGTTGGAGGATTATTCTTAATATTCCAAACTTACCTAGGATATAAAATTTATCCACCATATAAACCTGAAAAAGAGAAAAAACAAGCGTTTGATCCAAATAAAGTAACACTTGTTTCAAATAAGAAAAAACGTAAATAAAAAAAGAGCCTTAAGTAATTTTACTTAAGGTTTTTTAATAATTTTAAAATTCCATATACGTGTCATAAAATAACAGCTATTATTTTGGATTATATCAAAATATTTGATATAATATACATAATAATAAGTAAAAAGAGGGTGAAGACATGAAGGTATCAGTAATAGGTGCTGGAAGCTGGGGTACAGCTCTTTCACAAGCAATAGTAGATAATAAACATGAATTGTTAATTTATGCTAGAAGTGAGTTAGCAAGGGATGAGATTAATAATAATCACACAAATAATAGGTATTTAAAAAATATAGTACTTCCTAATGAGGTTAAGGCTACTAGTAATCTTGAAGAAGCGGTCAAATTTGCAGATGTTATCGTAATAGCGGTTCCTACAAAAGTGATGAGAGAGACCGCAAATAAAATTAATCAATATTTAGATAAACCGAAATATATTATTCATGTTTCTAAGGGATTAGAGATGGATACTAATAAACGAATGTCAGAAGTAATTCAAGATGAAATAGATTCGAAAAATCTTAAAGGGGTTGGAGTTCTTAGTGGACCGTCTCATGCTGAAGAATTAGTATTAAGAAATCCTACGGTTGTAGCTATAGCATCAGAGAATAATGAATTAACTAAAGTTGCACAAGATATTTTCCATAATAAATATTTCAGAATATATGTAAATAAAGATATAGTTGGAGTAGAAGTAGGAGGAGCCCTAAAAAACATTATAGCTTTAGGTTGTGGAATAATAGACGGAATGAAATATGGTGATAATGCTAAAGCTGCGTTACTTACTCGTGGTTTAATTGAAATTACACGTTTAGGTAAAAAATTAGGTGCAGATGAAATGACATTCCTAGGTTTAGGAGGAATTGGAGATTTAGTTGTAACATGTACATCTAAACACTCTAGAAACTACAACTGTGGTTATTTAATAGGGCAAGGTTATTCATTAGAAGAAGCAATAGAAAAATTAGACATGGTAGCAGAAGGAGTTCGAACAACAAAGGTATGCTATTTCTTATCAGAAAAATATAATGTTTATATGCCAATAACTGAAAATATATATAAAGTATTATATGAAGGATTAAGCATAAGTGAATGTGTAAGTAATTTAATGGCTAAAATGGCTGCGGAAGAACTCAATAAATTTGAATAAGATATAAATAAGAGAGGTATTAGCCCCCCCCTTAGTAAGGAAGAGTTATTTTATGTAAAAACTAGAAAAAAATACTTGTTTTTTAGACTTTTCATAAGTAAAAGCTTGATTATTCAGTGTTTATATGGTAATATTTAATAAGTGAAACGGG
>CAUUEM010000021.1:0-13411 GCA_963544045.1 uncultured Gemella sp.
TATTAAGGAGTGATTATAAGATGGCAGTAGAAGTTATTATGCCAAAAGCCGGAAGCGAAATGGAAGAAGGCGAAATCGTACAATGGTTTAAGCAAGAAGGTGACGAGGTAAAAGAAGGTGAAGTCCTTCTTGAAATCGTAACAGATAAAGTAAATATGGAAGTTGAAGCTGAAGCAAGTGGAACATTATTAAAAATCGTTCATCCTGCAGGATCTACAGTACCTGTAGTTCAAACAATCGCATGGATTGGACAACCAGGTGAAGAAATTCCTGGAGAAAGTGGTTCTACAGCAGCTGCAGCAGAGGTTGTAAAAGAAGTAGCAGCAGACGTAAAAGTTCCTGAAATAAAACAAGAAGAGGTTGCACCTAAACGTGAACGTCGTGGAGAGTACGATGTAGCAGTAGTAGGTGGTGGTCCTGCTGGGTATGTAGCAGCTATTAAAGCAGCTCAATTAGGTGGAAAAGTAGCATTAGTAGAAAACCGCGAATTAGGTGGTACATGTCTAAACCGTGGATGTATTCCAACTAAAACTTTCTTACACAACGCAGAAATCATCAACTACATTCGTTCAGCTAAAGATCGTGGTATCAAACTTGTAAATGATGCATTCTCAGTTGATATGGAACAAACTGTAGCTGTTAAAAATAAAGTTGCTAAAACTTTATCAGGTGGAGTTGCAGGACTTCTTAAATCTTACGGTGTTAAAGTATTTAACGGAGTAGGACAATTAACTGCTGATAAAAAAGTTGTTGTAGATGATAAAACTACTATCGATGCAGATAATGTTATCTTAGCAGGTGGATCTAAAGTAAGTAGAATTAATATTCCAGGAATGGATAGTGATAAAGTACTTACAAGTGATGAATTCTTAGATATTAAAGAAGTACCATCTCGTTTAGCAGTAATCGGTGGTGGAGTAATCGGTTCTGAATTAGGACAAGCATTTGCTACTTTTGGTTCTAAAGTTACTATCGTTGAAATGGCAGATCGTTTAATCGCTGCTATGGATAAAGATGCTTCTGTAGCTCTAGAAAAACAATTCAGAAAACAAGGAATCAACGTTCTTACATCAACTAAGTTACTAGAAATCGTAGACAAAGGACACGAAGTTGTAGTTAAAGTTGAAGGAAAAGAAGATATCGTTGCAGATAAAGTATTATTATCAATTGGACGTGTTCCAGATAATTCATGTCTTGGAGAATTAGAAGATAAATTCGAAATGGAACGTGGACGTGTTAAAGTCGATGAATACATGGAAACTTCTATTAAAGGAATCTATGCTCCTGGAGATATTAACGGAACTAAGATGTTAGCTCATGCAGCATTCAAGATGGGAGAAATTGCAGCTGAAAATGCGATGGGTCTTCACAAAAAAGTTGATCTTAAAGCTACTCCTGCAGCAATCTATACACATCCAGAGGTTGCAATGGTTGGTTTAACAGAAGAGCAAGCTCGTCAACAATATGATGTTAAAGTAGGAAGATTTAACTTTGCAGCTAACGGGCGTTCACTAGCATCTAACCAAGGTGAAGGATTTGTTAAAGTTATTATGGATACTAAATACAGAGAAATCTTAGGTATCCACATCGTAGGACCAGTTGCAGCTGAATTAATTAATGAAGGTTCAACTCTTCTACAAACAGAAATGACAATTGATGATGTTATGGATATTATCCACGGACACCCAACATACTCAGAAGCTTTATATGAAGCAATGGCGGACTGTATCGATATGTGTATCCATGCTCCTAAGAAAAAAAATAAATAATCTTCAAAAAAGATGACTAGCAATTGCTAGTCATCCCTTTTTTTATAAGTAAAAATAGTTAGTCAACTTTAATCTCAGCTTTGAGTATTTTATCTCCAAGTGTTTTAGTATTAATACTTAAATTTTCATATTCACTATTTCTAGGAAGTTGTAAGAAGTAGTTAAGAGGTTTAGAGATTTCTATTTGTGCATCATTTATTTCAAAATCAAATACATGGCCTCCGTTTTTAAAGTTATCGCTAATATAATGCAAGTGAAGGCCTCCGACTCCTACACCATGAGCATAGGCTGGAGAGTAAAACCCGACAATAACTCCAGTTGTATTTTCATAATTAAATATATTTTGAGTTTCTAAGACTGTTAAAAGTGGTGGGTAAGGCTTCTCTTGTTTTTTAGGAGAACGAGTATGCATTTTTTTGAATGTGCCAGTTATTTTTATAGCATAAAAGTAATTTTGATTAAGATAGTCGCTTACTTTACATTCCAAATTATTAAAAGTGCAACTATCTATTTTTTGATATCCAATTTTAAATTTTGTAACACTGGCAAATGGGGTAGTTACGTCTGCAGGTTGGATAGATGAATTTCCATAATAATCTGTTTTATATACATTTCCATCAACGATTATCATTTCTCCATCGATACCATTAAAAGTACCAATACCAAAGTTACCATGTTTTAAAAGTTCTTCCAGGGTAATTGATCCACTAAATGCTCCCTCCATTATTCCTGCCATTGTACCATATTGAAATAACATATAAAGACCTCCAAAATTATTTTAATTTATAATATTCTTCTCTTAAAATACCATATTTTACAGAATCATAGTAGACATCTTTATAGTATCTAACTTTACGAATTCTTGCTTCAAGTTTTAAACCTAACTTTTCTGAAAGCTTCATCATTCTTATATTGCCACTCCAAGTTGTTAAACCTAGTCTGGCAATTTCTGGATGTTCTCTAAAGCAAATGTCAAACCATTCCTTCAAAGCTTTTTCTCCGATCCCTTTAGACCAATATTCTTCATTATAAATAACAATACCGACTTCTAGCCATCTTGTAATAAAACTTTCCCAATGTTTAGTAACAATGCCTACTAAGTTATTATTTACAAATATACCAAGTACTCTATCACTCAAGAAAAATTCATTGTGATTTTTTAGTAAAAATGTATCTAAGTCTAAAAATTTAAATTCATTGAAGTAAGGTGCGTTAAATTTCGTCCATTCAGGCTCTTTAGAGGTATAGATAATATTATAAAGTTCTGTTAAGTTATCGGGTAATATTTTTTTTAATTCTATCATAAAAACCTCCATATATACATATAATAAGTGTAACATATTGAATGTTAAGATACAATGAGCAAGATTATATGAATAAAAAAATTGTTGTGTTAAAATTAATTTTCAAATAAATAAAAAAGGAGTCTTAATGGAAAATTTTAGTAGAAAAATATCAAATTTATTTTTATGGATAATGAATATCGGATTATTAACAGTAGGTATTCTTTTATCATTTGGATTATTAATTGAACTAAAAGAAATTGTTGGTGAAGGGATGAAATTTTTCTCAAATAATGGAAGTTACCAACATTTTATTGAAGAAATATTAGTGTTCTTTCTATATTTTGAGTTTGTAGCACTTATTGTAAAATACTTTAAAAATAACTATCATTTTCCACTTAGATATTTTATATATGTAGGTATAACAGCTATTGTTAGACTTATAATAGTAGAACACGATGATCCAAAAAGTGTATTAGTTTGGTCAGCGGCAATATTATTGCTTGTAATAAGTTTAGCTATTGCAGAAAAAATTATAAAAAAGAATTAAAAATAAGTATAAATATCGCTAAAGAGCTTCATTATGCAAATAATAAAAAGGTTTTCAAATAATGTGTATTTCTGAGCCAAAATGTCTAGGAAAATATTAAAGTTTATGTTAAAATATAGCTGTAAAACGCTTTTACAAATCATTAATTTTTTTCAAAATTAACTTTAATATAACACTAGATAATAAATGATAAGGAGCTCATTAATATGAAATACAATTTTTCTGAAGTTATAGACAGAGTTGGAAAAAACTCGAAAAAATGGAATGTGGGAGAAGGATATATCTCAATGACAGTTGCAGATATGGATTTTCCTGTTGCCCCAGAAATAACTGAGGAGATTTTAAGGCGAGTCGCCCATGGAATCTATGGCTATGATGTTTTAGATAATGCATACTATGATTCTGTGGTAAATTGGTATAAAAGAAAATATAAAGTTAATTTAGAAAAAGATTGGTTGCTGTATGCCACAGGAGTAAGACCGGCTATTAACGCTACAATAGAGGCTTTAACTGAAAAGGGTGATTCTATATTACTTTTCACACCTGTATACGCTTATTTCTTTACAAACATTTACGAATGTGAAAGAGATTTTGTTCAATGTGAACTAGAGTATAAAGATGACTATTATATAGACTATGAAAAACTAGAATCGCAGTTAGAAAATGGCGATATAAAAATGATGATACTATGTAATCCTCATAATCCAATAGGTAGAGTTTGGAGAAAAGAAGAAATATTAAAAGTTGCACAATTATGTGAAAAATATAATGTTATTTTAATTTCTGATGAAATTCACTGTGATTTAACATTTAAAGAAAATAATCATGTAATGTCGCATACTTTATCGGAGTGGACTAGAAATCACACTATTACATATATAGCACCTACAAAAACATTTAATATTGCAGGAGTTAGAACATCTAATATAATAGTTCCAAATAAAGAATATCGTGAAAAAATAAAAAAAGTACTTGTTAAGAACAAAACTAATACAAATAACTTTTTGACTGGTCCAGTAACTACGGTTGCCTATAATAAATGTGAAGAGTGGTTAGATGAATTAATGGTTGTTTTAGAAGAAAATAGAAAATATGTAAAAGATTTTTTTGCTAAAGAAACACCAGAAATCAAATTAACACCAACAAATGCTACATATTTAGAATGGATAGACTTTTCTGCAGTAACAAAGGATTCTGATGATTTTTGTAAATTCCTATATGATAATGCGAAATTACAACTTAATTCTGGTAGTGAATTTGGAAAAGGTGGAGAAGGAAAAGCTAGATTAAATTTTGCTTGTACTAAAGAAGTTTTAGAAGATGCAGTAATGAGATTTAAAAAAGGGTTAGAACTATATAAAAAGAAAAATAATTAATTATATTTATTTATAAACAATGAGGATAACTTATAAAAAAAAAGTTATCCCTTTTTTATTTAAAATAAGTAATTTATATTACAAAAATATTAAAAAATAGCAATAAATTGAATTATTATACTGTTAAAATTGATTTTTTTTAAAATTTAAATTAAAATTAATATAGTAAACTTATGTTTAAATTAAGGAAAGTAAAAAAATATATAAAGTGAGGATATGCAATGGCGGAAAATAATAATGAACGTCTTTCAAGGAGGAATAGGCATTCCCAAGATAAGAAGAGTGTTATGCCAGGTGGATATATATCTAGAGGAAATAATTCCCAAGCTAGTGGACAGCAAAGAAGACCGATAAACGGCGAAGAAATGAGAAGAAGTGGGAGTAGACCAAGCGGTAGTGCTCAAAGACCAATTGGAAGTAACCAAAGGACTAATTCTCAACAAAGACAAAATCTTTTAAGGCAACAAAAGGAGAGGTTAGGAGGTAATAGTTTATCTAATTCAAATAATAAGAAAATTAATAGAATAAGCAATCCAAATTCTAAAAATAACAAAAAAGAGAAACTAACGAAGATTATTAAATATGTTTTATATGCTGCAAGCACAGCAATAATAGCTATATTTTTCTTATGTGTATTTTGGATATACCAAGCACCTGCATTTGATTCAAAAATACTAGATAATAATACTAGAACAATTGTTTATGATGTTAATAATAACGAGGTGGCTAAGCTTGGTAATGAAGTAGGTGAGAATTTAGAAACAGCTGATATTCCGCAACAGATGCAAGATGCCATATTAGCTACTGAGGATAATAGATTCTTTGAGCACGGAGCAGTAGATTATCGTCGTTTAGTAGGAGCAGTTGTATCTAACCTTACGAGTGGTTTTGGTTCTCAGGGAGCTTCAACCATTTCTCAACAACTTATTAAGCGTACATTTTTAGATGATAATAAGAGTATAAAGCGTAAAGTTCAAGAAGCATATTTAGCGTATAAACTTGAGCAAAATTATGATAAAGAAACTATTTTCACGATGTATGTTAATAGAATCTACTATTCAGATGGAGTATACGGTTTGAAAACAGCGGCAAAATACTACTATAATAAAGATATAAGTCAATTAACTTTACCGCAAATGGCTTTACTTGCAGGTATGCCACAGCATCCAAATACATATAATCCATATGATAATCCAGAGGCAGCTAAAGCTCGTCGTGATACGGTACTCTATTTGATGCAGTATCATGATAAAATAACAAAAGAAGAAGCAGAATCAGCAAAACAAACAAATATCATGGATGGTATAGTTTCTAGAAATTCAGATGAACGAGTAATTCTTTCAAGTGAATTTGATAGTAAGTATACTGGCTATATGAACCAAATAGTAAATGAATTAAAAAATAGTAAGGAATATAAAGATTACGAAGGGGATGTATTAAATTTAGGATTAAAAATTTATACTAATTTTGATCCGAAAATCCAAAGTTCATTAAGTGATAGCATTACATCAAATGCAGTAGGTATTAAGCAAGCAAGCAACGTTGCTATGGTTGTATTAAATAATGAAAACAGTGGTATAGCAGCTATATATGGTGGGAAAAATCAGACATTTAATGGTTATAATATTGCCACTCAAGCAAAACTGCAACCAGGATCTGCTATCAAACCTATATTAGCATACGGACCTGCAGTAGAATATCTGAACTGGGGTTCAGATCATATTATAAATGATAGTAAAATTCAGGGAACTTTTATTCAAAACTGGGATAGACAATATCATGGTAATATTACAATAAATAATGCTTTAATGATGTCATATAATATACCAGCTGTAAAAACTTATCAAGAGGTTGGTTTTGATAGAGTAAAACAGTATGCGAGTAGAGTGGGAATGAGCGTAACTGATGATTCGTTGACTACGCCTATAGGTGGAAGTGGAGATGGTTATTCACCGCTTCAAATGGCAGCGGCGTATGTGCCGTTTAGTAATAATGGATATTATGCTACTCCAAAAGCTATTAAAAGAGTTTATGATAGTGAAGGTAGTGAGGTTAAAAGTTTTAGCATAGATGATAGAAAACAAGTAATAAAAGATTCAACTGCGTATATAATGACCTCTATGTTAAGAAATGTTGTAAATGGTACAGCAACTAGTTCTAGGATTAGCGGAGCAGATATGGCTGTAAAAACAGGAACAACAACATTCGGTGAAGCAGAAGCAGAAAAGTATAATTTCGATATTAATAATTATTCTAAAGATTCTTGGGTAGTTGGATACACAAGTAATTATACTCTAGCGGTGTGGCAAGGGTTTGATTCAATAGATGGTCCTACTAAATATATGACTCAACAAGATACTCAGAAAACACAGCTGCTTTATCGATTAAATATGCAAAATATTGTTAATATTCATAGACCAAATGGTTTTTCTGTACCTAATAATGTTGGTTCTATAAATGGTGGAGTGAAAATCATTACAGAGAGTGAAAGACGACAAATAGAAGAACAACAGCGTCGAACACAAGAGGAAAATTCAAGAAATAGTCAAAACGATAATGATAGTAGCGATGGAAATAGTAATAGAAATAATGTTACTTCTAACAACAATAATAATAGTATAAGTAATTCACAAAACCCGAATACTAGAGGCGGCTCAAATAACGCAAGTAGAGTTGGAAACACAAGTGATCAAAATGGTACGGGTGATAATTAATATAAAGAAAAGGTAAGTTATAAAGAAGATGATATTTATATTATCTTCTTTATAACTTTTTATTCTATAATAATTCACAAAACGATGTATTTAGTGTAAAATAGAAAATAGAATTTTGTATTTTTCTATGTATATACAAAATTAATAATTAAAAAATGGATGTGTAGTTATGAAAAAAAGATTAGTAATAATCACAGGAATAAGTGGAGCGGGGAAAAATACAGCACTAAATATATTTGAAAGTCAAGGCTATTTTTGTACAGATAACTTACCAGGTCTTGTAGTAGAAGATTTTTTAAGAATTATTGAAGAGAAAGAAATTGATAAAACAGCTATAAGTATCGATATAAGGAGTAAACATCTTTTTGTAGATTTAAAAGAAGTTCTTAAAAAGATTCAGCAAAATGAGTACTTTGATACAAAAATTATCTTTTTAGATTGTGATAATCAAATAATTGTAAATCGATATAAAGAGACAAGAAAAAATCACCCACTTTCATCGGAATTTGGTTTACTTGAAGGTATAAAGCAAGAAAGAAAAGATATGGACGATATAAAAGGTTTAGCAAATTATATCTATAATACAACTTCGTTTGGTGTAAAGGATCTTCAAAACAAAATTTTAGGAGATTTTGGAATTGAGAAGAAAGACAGTTATCATATTACGGTTTCTAGCTTTGGGTATAAATACGGAGTACCGATAGATGCTGATAATATTGTAGATGTTCGCTTTTTGAAAAATCCATTTTATATAAATGAACTTAGAGAAAAAACAGGTCAAGACGAAGATGTTTTTAACTATGTTTTTGATGATGAAGTTACAAAAGAATTTTATGAAAAATATAAGAATTTAATATTTTTTATGATAGATAAATATCAATATGAAGGAAGAGATAAAGTAGCTATAGCAGTAGGATGTACAGGGGGAAAACATCGGTCAGTAAGTGTAGCACGAAAACTACATGAAGATATAGAAAAATTTGGGTATAGAGTTTATCTCGAACATAGAGATATAGATAAGGGTAGGTAATGTAATAATGAGATCAAAAATAAAAGTAGTAACTATAGGAGGAGGAACAGGTTTATCAGTTCTTTTGAGAGGATTAAAAAGATATCCTTTGGATATAACAGCTATAGTTACTGTGGCAGATGATGGAGGAAGTTCGGGGAAAATTAGAAGTGATATGAACATTCCTTCCCCAGGAGATATTAGAAATGTAATAGCTGCATTATCAGATGTGGAACCATATTTGGAAAAAATGTTCCAATATAGATTTGACAGCGGAGAAGTAAAAGGGCATCCGGTAGGAAACCTTATGCTAGCAGCCATGACAGATATACATGGTGATTTCTCAACCGCGGTAAAGATTATGAGTAAGATATTAAATGTAAGAGGTACTGTATTACCAACAACTAATGATATAGCAACTTTAAATGCTGTACTATCGACTGGAGAAATAATAAGGGGAGAGTCTTCTATAACTAAGGCAGGAGGAGTTATTGATCATGTGTATATAACACCATCTAGAGTAAAAGCTAATGAAGATGTTTTATTAGCCATAGAAAATGCTGATTATATAGTAATGGGACCAGGAAGTTTATATACATCAATAATACCAAATTTGGTTATATCTCAAGTTTCAGAAAAAATAAGAGAAAGTGAAGCAAAAAAAATATATATTAGCAACGTGATGACTCAACATGGTGAAACGGATAATTTTACAGTATCAAATCACATAGAAGCCATTAATAAGCATGTAGGTGAAAATATTTTTGATATAGTTATAGCTAATTCACGAGTTTTTGATGAAGATATTTTAGAAAGATATCGAAAAGAAAAACAAGAAGCAGTAGAAATAGATTATGAAAGAATTAATGAACTAGGTATTGAATTAATAGAAAATTATAACGTTGGAATCGTTGAAAATAATACAATTAGACATAATGCAGAAAAAGTTTCTGAATTAATTTATGATTATATTATAGACGACAAGCCAACAATGATTTATAATAAAAAGTAAATTTTATTTTAAAAAAAGGAGAAGGAACATGCATTTAAATTTTGATTATTCAAAAGCATTAAATTTCTTTAGTGAACAAGAAGTTAAAAATATGGAAGGCTATGTAAAAGTAGCTCATGAGCAATTACATAATAAAACTGGTATAGGTAATGACTTTTTAGGATGGTTAGAATTACCTACTAATTATGATAAAGAAGAATTTGCTAGAATAAAAGAAGCAAGTAAAAAAATCCAAAACAATTCTGATGTGCTTGTAGTAATTGGTATTGGTGGTTCATACTTAGGAGCTCGTGCAGCTATTGAAATGTTAAACGATAATTTCTATAACTTCTATGAAAAAGATAGAAAAACTCCTCAAGTATTTTTCGTGGGACATACTATTTCTTCAACTTACACAGCGGAATTAGTAAACTATTTAAAAACTACAGGTAAAGATTTTTCAGTGAATGTAATTTCTAAATCAGGAACTACTACTGAACCTGCAATTGCATTCCGTATTTTTAAAGAATTACTGGAAGAAAAATATGGTAAAGAAGGAGCAAAAGAAAGAATTTTTGCTACAACAGATAGAGCAAAAGGAGCACTAAAATCTCTTGCAGTTGATGAAGGATATGAAACATTTGTAGTACCTGATGATGTAGGTGGACGTTTTACAGTACTTACAGCAGTAGGACTGTTACCGATAGCTGTTAGTGGAGTAGATATTGATAAAATGATGGCTGGAGCTAAACTAGCTCAAGATCAACTTTCTACACCAGATTTAAGTACAAATATTGCTTACCAATATGCAGTAATGAGAAATATTCTTCAACAAAAAGGAAAATTAATAGAAATATTAGTTTCGTATGAACCTTCAATGGTTTACTTTAATGAGTGGTGGAAACAACTTTACGGTGAATCTGAAGGTAAAGATGGGAAAGCATTATATCCATCAAGCGTATGCTTCTCAACAGACTTACACTCAATGGGTCAATATGTTCAAGAAGGTCGTCGTATCTTATTAGAAACTATTCTTAAAGTTAAAACTCCAAATAAAGATATCGAGTTAAAAGAAGCAGATAATAATTTAGATGGACTAAACTACTTAGCAGGTAAAACTATGGACTTCGTTAATACTAAAGCATTCGAAGGAACATTACTTGCTCACACAGATGGTGGGGTACCTAACTTTGTAGTAGAACTTCCAGATATGAGTGAATTTACATTTGGATACTTAGTATACTTCTTTGAAAAAGCAGTAGCTATTTCTGGATATATGCAAGGATTAAATCCATTTGACCAACCTGGAGTAGAAGCATATAAGAAAAATATGTTTGCTCTATTAGGTAAACCTGGATTTGAAGATTTAAAAGCAGAATTAGAAGATAGATTAAAATAAAATCATTAAAAAAGATGCTAATTTAATATTAGCATCTTTTTTTATCTTTTAGCCATAGTAACAAAGGTGAATTTATCTGGCCTATAGCTTAGTATCCCGTATTGTAGTATATTTCCATTTGATAAATATGTAGTACTTTCAACAACCGCAACCATATCATATTCACCTAAGTCCATATGTGCTTTTTCTTCATCATTAGCATATCTGAAAGAAATCTCTCTTCTTGAATGTGTAATTTTAAGACCTAGTTCGTCTTCTAAATATTTATAAATTGATGATTCAGCTACTTCTTTATTTAGAAAAGGTACCAATTTACGATTAAAATATGAAACTTCATACTCTAGACGTTCACCATTAATTGTTCTACTTCGACTAACTCGGTAAAAGTCTTCGTTCTCTTTAGCTCCAAAAATCTTCATTATTTTTTCCTCACCTTGAATTATATAAAGAGATTCAAGGTTTGTTGTTATTTCATATTTTCCATCAATATTTAATTCTGAAGATGTTTTTATATTTCCAAGATAATTATTTTTTATACGGCCATGTCCAAGAATTAAAGAGTTTTTTCCTTTTATTTTTTGAATATAACCATTAATCTCTAGTAAAGATAAAGCTTTTCTTATAGTATCCTTAGAGTATCCATATTCTTTAACTAATTCATTTTCACTTGGTAATTCTGTATTACGTTTGTAGTAACGCGTATCTATTTTATTTTTTATATCATTATATACTAGTTTATATTTACTCATTTTACATCTATCCTTTATATTTATCAATTAAATATTATAAATGTCTTTAATAAAAAAATCAACTATTAATAAAAAGTTAATATAAAATTCTATCATATACGTAAATGTAGAAAAAATATAACAAAAGAATTACATAAATGTATTGACAAATTAAACCGTTTTAATTATAATAATTATTGTTGAGATATAAGATTATGTTAATAGCAAACTTATGGAGGATTTATAGATGAAAAAACGCTCAAGTGGTATTTTAATGCATATTACATCTTTACCAGGTGAATTTGGTATCGGTACTTTTGGTAAAAGTGCCTATGAATTTGTTGACTTTTTAGAAGAAACAGATCAAACATATTGGCAAATATTACCATTAACAACTACAAGTTATGGAGATTCACCATACCAAAGTTTTTCTGCAGTAGCTGGGAATTTAAATTTAATAGATTTTGAATTACTTAGTGAATCTGGATTATTAGAAAAAGCTGATTACGAAGGAGTAAACTTTGGCGATAATAAAGAAAAAGTAGATTATGAATTATTATTCAATGCAAGAAGACCTATACTAGAAAAAGCGGTAGAAAATACAAAACAAAATAGCAGTATTTTAGAAGAAATAGAAAAATTTGAACAAGAAAATTCAAGTTGGTTACCTGACTATGCAGAATATATGGCTATAAAAGAAAGTTTTGGATATCAAAGCCTTAATCACTGGGACGAAGATATAAAACGTGGTGAACAACAAGCTAGAGAAAGATATAGAGCGGAATTAAAAGATAGTATTAGATACTATACTGTAACTCAATACTTCTTCTTTAAACAATGGCTAGAACTTAAAAAATATGCAAATGAAAAAGGTATAAAAATAATAGGTGACATGCCAATTTATGTTAGTGGCGACAGTGTTGAAATGTGGACAATGCCAGAGCTATTTAAAATTGATGAAAACAATGAACCTCTATATGTAGCAGGGTGTCCAGCTGATGACTTTAGTCCAACTGGTCAACTTTGGGGGAACCCAATTTATGATTGGAAAAAACATAAAGAGCAAAATTATTCTTGGTGGGTTTATAGAGTACAAGAGAGTTTTAAAATTTATGATGTACTAAGAATAGATCACTTTAAAGGTTTTTCAGATTTTTGGCAAATCGATAGAGATGCAGAAGATGCTGTAAATGGTACATGGGAAGAAGGTCCTGGTATTGAATTATTTGAAAAAATAAAAGAACAATTAGGTGACTTACCAATTATTGCAGAGAATCTTGGATTTATTGATGCGAAAGCAGAAAAATTATTAGATGATTCAGGATACCCAGGAATGAAAATTCTACAATTTGCTTTCCCAGACCATGATAGTTTGGACTTACCACATAATTACACAGCTAATAGTGTGGCTTACACAGGTACACATGATAATGATGTTGTAAATGGTTGGTATGAAAAACTAAGTGAAGATGAACAAAAATTAGTAGCTGAATATTTAAATCAACGTGATGATGAAACTATTACACAAGCAATGATACGTGGTATTCATTCATCAGTTAGTGATTATTCAATTGTAACAATGCAAGATTTAT
>CAUUEM010000022.1:0-12968 GCA_963544045.1 uncultured Gemella sp.
AACCCCACCCTTCCTCGATGCTTCGCATCGGGTGGGTGCCCCGGAACCTTGTTACTTCGTAATAAAAACCCCTCCCTTCCTCGATGCTTCACATCGGGTGGGTACCCCGGAACCTTGTTTCTTCGTAATAAAAACCCCTCCCTTCCTCGATGCTTCACATCGAGTGGGTACCCGGGAACCTTGTTGTTTCACAATAAAAATCGACCTATAGAAATTTTCTACAGATCGATTTATTTATTTTTGATTCAAACTTAACAGTTATTTATTAGATTTTTTTCTTTTAAATCCAATTGCAGTAACTGTTCCAGAAATTCCAACTAGAAGTGAATATAGAGCTATATCTGTTCCAACACTTGTTCTTGGTAATTTTGGTTTTTCTGGATTTGTTGGATTAACTGGTGGTACTACTGGTTGTTCATTAGAAACATATTTTAGAGTAAATGTTATATCCTTACTTGTAGGATTAATTGCATCTGCTCCTTCTGGTAATTGTTCAGCTTCCCATTTTAATTTAAAGTTAATTACAGCACCAGTTCTTGTGTCTTTTGCTTTTGCCTTAAGTTCTCCAGTCATTGTACCTTTAACTGTATAATTTGTGTTTTCTAAAGCTTTATTATTAAATTTAGCACCATTAACTACAACATTAAGTTTATCTTCCATTCCATTTACAGCATCTTTCAATTCTGCAAATGTATTAACATCTTTATTTACAGTCATTACTACTTCAATAGTTTTTCCATTTACATTTGAACTAACTATCTTATACTTTCCATTATCATTTAAAAGAGATACTTGAGGATTGCCGTCAAAATCCATTTCTTCTGGTAATGTCAATTTAGCTGTAAAAGTTGAACTATAATCTGAAATTGTAATAGTTGTAGGATCTACATTTGTTCTATTGAATCGTTCTTCAATTTCTTTCATTTGTTTCTTAACAGGTGAAACATCTAAAGAACCAGTAAATGCAACTTTCGCATCCTTTTCAACTTCAAATACTTTATCATGCTCTGTTTCATTTCCAACTAAAATATCTCCTAATAGTTTTTGAGTTGCTTCAAATACATTTTCATTATCTTCAACATATTTAACAGTTAGTTTGATATCTCTAGTAGTAGGATCTGTTGAATCTTCTCCTCCAGCAAGTTGAACTCCATTCCAAGTGTAGTCAAAATTAATTACTTTTCCTGAAAGAATATTTGTAGCTTTTGCTTTAAACTTACCAGAAACAGTTCCATTAATTGTATAATTTGTATTAGCTATAGCTTTATCTGTATCGAATTTAATTCCTTTTACATTAACTTTTAGCTCATTATCTACTCCCTCAACAGCTTCTTTTACTTCTTTAAAAGTTTGAATTTCATCTGCTATTGTAAGAGTAACAGTTATTGTCTTTCCTTCTACTTTTTGTTCTGAAATTTTGAATTTTCCATTTGCTCCTGCTAATTCAACAGTATAATCATCAGCAAACTTTAATTCTTCAGGTAATGTCATCTTAGCTGTAAAAGAAGTAGTGGCATTTTCTACTTTGATATTTGTTGCTACACCAGAGGCAGCATAAGTATTTTCTAAATCTTTTACTTGATTTTTAATTGGAGTTACATTTAATAAACCTGTCATAGTCAATGAATCATTTTTGTTAGCTTCAAAAACTTTATCATGTTGTGTATCTCCATTAACTAGTAAATCACCTTCTAGATTTCCAACTGCTGATATATTATCTTCAGTTGGAGCTAAGTATTTAACAGAAATTGCAATCGCATTTGGATTAGAATTGCTCTTTCCAGCATCTGTTTGAGTTCCATTCCAAGATAAATTAAAATTAACAACATTTCCAGTTACGGTATGAGTTGCTTTTGCTTTTAAATTTCCAAGAACACTACCAATTACTTCATAGTCAGTACCACTTTGAGCGCTATCACTAAATTTTGCAGTTTTAAATGTAACTTTAAGTTCATCATCTACTTTATTTATCGCTTCTTTTAATTTAGCGAAATTATTAATATTTTCTGCTCCAACTAGTTTGAACTTAACTTTTGCAGTCTTTCCTTCAACTTTTGCTTCTTCAATTTCAAAAGATCCATTTGAACCAGTAAGAGTAGCTTCTGATTTTGTAAAATCTAAACCTTCTGGCAATGTAAGATTTGCATAGAAATGAGTATCTAAGTTCTCTAATTTAATATCATTAGCATTAGCTCCTTGATGTGAAGCTTCAATAGCAGCCATTTGATCTTTTATAGTCTTAGCCTTAATAACACCTTCAAAATCTATTTCATCTGTTTTTTGTTTAACTATTGTATTATTACCAGTATCCCCAGCAACTAAAATATCAGCATCTATATTAACAGATTGTGTAAAATCAATATTTGTTGGTTTTACAAATACATCAGATTTTGAAAAATCAGTAGCTAAAGGTTTTGTGCTAATATCTGTATTATAAACGACTTTAGTAAAAGCATATAAAAACCCACTAGCATGTGTTTCAAAATCACCTTTTGCAGTAATATTTTTAGTTTCTAAAGCTTTTGCTTCATCAAGACTTGTTGCCTTTACAGTATATGGAATACTTAAGCTAATTTTCTTATCTGAATTAGCTCCACCATCGTTAGTATATCCACTGTATATACCTGCCCAATTTACATCGTTCAGTGGTAATTTAAATGTTACAACTTGTCCGTTTACAGTATAAGTAAATGCGGATTTGTTGAACATACTAGTTGTGTTATCTGTAGTTATATTTGCATTATCAATAGTCACCCCTTCAGGGAATGTAACTTTATATTCTACATATGCAATTTTATTTTTACCGTCTTTACCATGTGGATAGTATCCACTGTCTGCTGCTTGTTTCATCTCATTTTCAATTCCAGCCATTACTTTTCCCATTGGAATTTCAGCAGACCATTTTCCTTCATAAGTTCCATTATTACTAGCAGTTACCCCTGTTACAACTCCACTAGTTTTTGTATATTGTGCTACTTCTAAAGTAGTGGCAGCGTGAACAAATGAAGCACTAGGTATTATTACACCTAATGTTATTACGATTGCTGTAACAAACGAAAGAAGCTTCTTAATTTTGTTCTTCATTTTATAATCTCCTCCTTTTTAATATAAAATAAATATTATTATTCATAGACATTTGTAAATGCTTATTATGTGAATTAAATAAATTATACCACAATGCTATTTTAATTTCAATAATTTAATTAATTAAAATTTAAAAAATGAAAAACACCCAAAAGATAGCATTTTTCTTTACGGGTGTTTATATTTTATTATAAAATCCAAAAAAATTATTTATTTTTTCTATTTCTTCTAAAAGCAAATCCTGCTAAGATAGCTCCCAATGTTGGTACTACAACAGAAGTTGTTTCAACACCTGTCTTTGGTAATCCATGTTTTGGTGCTGGATTTTCTCTCTTAGGTTCAGGTTTCTTAGGCTCTTCTTTTGGAGTTTCTGGTTTGTTAGGCTCTTCAGCTGGCTTTTCTGGTTCATTCTTAACAATGTAAAAAATTACATTATTTCCTTGAGAATAACTAAAAGATGCACCATCAACTAAAGGTTGAACTTGATCATTTGTTGGATCAAAGAATAAATCATCGCCTACCTTAGTAAGAGTAATTTCAGATTTAATAATCTCTTTGCCTCCACCTTGTCCTTTATGTACTTTAGTTACTTTTTCAATAGCAGAATTTTGTAGAGTTAAATTTTCTGATACAAATTTATATCCTTCAGGTACTTTTGGTAATTTAGTACGAGCTGCTTTTGTAGCATCGCTAGGATCATTTGCATAAACTTGTTGAGCTATTACATTTCCTGTAGCTTTGTCAACTAATTGAACTTTACCTAATGGAATATAATTAACATTTTCTTCAATATCAATATTCCCATTATCTGGGTCAAATTCTACTTCTTCAGCTTCTTTTTTATCAGCATAAAAACCTGGAGTTATAGGAGTAGGTATTTTTGGAAGTACTGCTATATCATCTCCATCTCCCTCAGCTGCTCTAGTTCTAACTTCCGGAAGATTTCTTTCATTTTCATTAACATTTTCAGTAGTAACTTCTACATTTTCTTCAGCCATGTATACCTTACTACTATTTAAACTTAAACTTAAAAGTACAGCAGCAAGAACAGAAGTAGTAGCTACTTTAAATCTCTTTTTTGAAGATTTTTTTCTCATTTTCATAATATGCTCCTTTACACTATATTTTATTAATTGCCACGATAAAATTGTATCTTCACAATTAATTTTATCACGATAATTATACTCTTTTAATTGAAAATTGTCAAAAATTACAAAAATTACTAATAGTTTTATAAAATTCTAAATTTAAATGTTTACAGACTTTTTAACATAAAAAACATAATCAGTTTTTCAATCTAATTATATTTTTTTGATTTTTAATTTGACTATTTTTTTTAATATTTCTCCATTTAAGTTCAGTTCCAATAATTACTAATGGTGTTAATAATAATAAATAACGATAAAATCCTCTATATTTAACTGTTGCAGCATATACTACTTCACCAGAAATCGCTTGAAGTTTACCTTCTTTAATAATTGTTCTAATTCTATCAACATTTAAATTGCCATTATCATATAATAATTCATCTAAAACTTTATTATCTATAATTTCAAATACCGTATTATTTACAAGCTGACTATTTCCTAAGTTGTCGAAATAATAATATTTTCCATTTTTTGCCCAAATTGAACCATCTGAAATTTGACCTAAATCTTTTATTTTTTTCCAACCTTCTTTTTTATCAAATTTTGTGATTTCAGATATTTCTTTATATAAATACTTTGCTCTATGTCCATATAAATAGTTGATAAAAGTTTGATGTGAACTTAAAAAATACATATCTTCATCATCACAAAACACATTATCAGTTAAAAATTTTATTTTACCTTTAAATTTATTATCCCCAATTCTTACTTGCTTATTTTTTCTTTGATTAAAGAAATACAAACCATCATTTGAAGCGAAAAACATATTGTAAATATGTGAGCTATTGTTTCCAATAGCTACATATGGAGCTGATTTTTTATCAAATCTTATATTATCTTTAAATACCTCTCCTGTTTGTCTATCAAAAAGAAATTCACTTCCTTGACTACTAAAAACAACTTCTAATTCTTCACTGTTTTTAATCGGTAAAAGCTCATCTTTGTAATAGACATTTTCTTTATCAGAAAAATATTCTCCAAGTTTAGAAATTTGTTTTATGGTATTTATATCTGCATTTTCAAGAGCCTTTCCTTCGTAATATAGAACATCTCCGTCAGTTGCAAAATATATCAAATTATTAATTTTTGTAATTTTCTTTTCGGTATTCAATTTATGATATGGATAAATATATGACTTAGGTTTATAATTTTTATTAAAAATATGAACTATATTTCCAAATGCATCTGAAAGATATGAAATTTCTCTATTTCTCTCAGAAAGTAGAGAACAAAAATAAGTAGTTTTTCCATCAGTATAATATCCATTGCCAATATTAGTTATTTCTTTCGGATTAAGGTCTTTAATTTTAACATTTCCAAAATAAACGTGATTTTTGTCCTTTCCTACAACAGAAGAGTCATAAGTATTCTCTGACTTAATTACACTAAAAGAATTTATATCTGCACCCTCTACAATATAATATCCTCCACTTGGAATAAGTGCATAAATCTTTCCATCATATTTATAAAAAATACTATTTTCAATTCGCTCTCCACTTCTTTCGATATTGATGTAAGTATTATCCTTATCAAGAAGTTGACTAAATGCAAATATAGCAATTACAAAACCAGCTAAAATCAAGCAAATACCCAAAATTTTTGAACGAATACTTTCATTTGTTTTTCTATTCAAAATATCATCCCCCGTAGTTGAACTTATCAAGTATATTATATTCTAAACCATAAATAATAGCAATAAGAAAGAGTTGCTATAATTGATAATCTAATCAACTATAACAACTCTTTTTAATTAATCTATTTCTATCAATCTTTTTAGAGCAATTATTCAATTATTAATAAAATATTACTTAATATTCAATGTTAATATTATTTAGAATTTTTATTTTTAAAAAAAACAAAAAGTCCTAAGGATAATAAAGTTCCAAAAATCTTAGTAATTTTCTTAGATAATAATACCCTTTTATCTAGCTTTTCGTGATCCATTCTATTAAAACTCTTCCTCTGAAATTTTTCCATTATCTATTACCTCCCCTAACAAATTTTCTCCATTTAACTTTATTTGTATATAATCATAATCTTTTGATAGATCTATATATGTATTTTTTTCAAATTGCATATATTCAATTGGGATACAAAAAAACCAATCACTAAAATTCGTATCTTTATGTGCTAATTGTATACTTTTTAAACTTTCAAAACTTATACTTTGTAAAAATTCTATACTTTTATTAAAAGTTTGCTCTATCGCAAAAGTTTCTCTTAAATAAGCAAATACAGCTGCTAATAATTTTGTAGATTCGATATATAAATAATAACATTCTTGAATTTCAAGAATATCATTATCCTTTTTATTATTATAATTTGTGTCTTTAAATAAATTATAATAATATTTTAGTCTAGAATTTGGGATTGGTTCAAAAGCTTCTACTCTTCTTATAAGAGCTTTACCAATTTGCTCTTTTCCTACTAGCAAATCCCTCGATGCCAATCTCAATCTTTCTCTTTTTTCATTTTCATCTTTTAAAGACATAGCTAATAATATTTGTTCCTTGCCAGCCTCAACAAGTGCAATTCTATCATCTTGTTGTCCAACTTCAATCTTTTTAACTATATTATATACGTCATTAATTGACTTTGAAATTTCAGAAAGTTGCTGTTGTAAAAGTATATTTTGAAAATTCATATTAATATCCTGTACCAAATTTCTATTTACAAAAGTTTTCTGCTTAATAGAAAGATTTTCTACAAATTTATACTGTCCATTATCCATTTTTTTCATTAGACTAGGCCACTCAATCCCTGTCAATTTATTTTTGTTAAAAAACACTTCTCCTGTTTCAAGTGCATCTGCATATTTAGCAGGTATTTGAACAATGTACTCACTAGATTTTTCTATTTTACTAGTTAAATTAGCAATATTTACATACTGAACTATTTTATTAATCATACCTATATAATCAATATTATTCTTATATTTTGATAATTCTAGAACTTTTTTGTTTTTTGGGGTCATATTTAAATAATTATCTACTTCTTTAGTCGTGTTATTCTGATTAAATTTATTTTTCTCGTCATTATTTACAATAAGATAATTCTTCATATTTTTCAATCCTTCAAACAATTTTTTGATATTAGTAAGCTTATTCCTACACTTTTATTTCTCATTTTTAAAAATATATTTAAAATATAGTTTTGTTTCCATCTTTCTTATAATTCTCTTCCCAGTAAATTTTTTCTCTTTCTCCAAAACCTTCTGGCAATTGGTCAAGACATTGCTCTTTATTTTGATATTTAACTATTTGATTTAACTCGGCTAAAGCAAGTCTATGTGCTGCTCTTGAGAATGATGTATCTTCATAATTTACTTCTTCCAAAATTCTTATATCTATTTCATATCCTATGTTAATTAGTTCAGAAATAACTCTAGGAACAAGCTTATTTTTACGATTATATAAATATAAATGTATATGCCCATTACTCGAATCCAATAATCTAGAACACATATCAGTTGTTTTTCCTATATAAAAACAAAATTCTTCCGAACTATTTTTAGCAAATATTCCATAAACACCAACTACTTTTCTGTTAAGTATATCATTTGGCAAATTGATTTTATTATCTTTTGCTTTATTTACTTTTTGTTGTAATGTCATTATTCTCATTTTATGTTCCCCTTTTTGTATTATATTATACTCCAAAATATTATTAATATCAATTCATGAATAAAGTTTATATTAGCATTAATCTGAACTTTATTCAATTATTTTATCATAATTTTTATGGTTTATTAATAAATTAAATTTCTATTTTATAGTTAAGATATATAAATATTTACTATTTGTAGAATAATATTTCTAAATAATTATTTAGTCTAAATTTTAACCATCAATAAATATAAATATAATATCGTTTAAATTTTTTATTTTAACATAAAAAATTTAACATGAAAATAAAATAATTAATTCCAATCCCAACATATTTTACTTTTATCTACATTAAAATATAACAACAAATAGTTTTCAAGCTTTTTTGCAAAGTTGTATAATTTATCATAATATGTTTCGTAATCCATTCCTGAATTGTAACTTTCTACAAGCCCATATAAAGGAAGATATTTATCAAAAACTTGTTGATTAATTGATACATTACCCTTTTTATCATAAAGATTATAATGCATCATACAATTACGAAACTCAGATGAAAGTAAATTTAATTCATCTCCAATTTCTAAATGTCTAATCTTACAAGTTTTATTCTGTGAAAAATGATTATTCATCTGTTTAATTCCCATAAATACATTATGAACAGTAACATACAAAATTCTTAATGACCACGTATTTTTATCTTTAAAAACTGGCAAAATTAAATTATTTACACTTCCTATCATTGAAATCATATGTAATAGTCTAAGATTAGTTTCTTTGTCAAATTCATGATTAAATACAATGTTATTTTTATTGCTATTAATATCTATATATCCATATCTGGGAACTGAATTAAATTTAAAAGATTCATTTATATAATCTTTTTTCCCATATTGCTTTGTCAATATATGTCTCACTTCACAACCCAATGCTACTCCAATATCATAAGGTCTTTTTTTGCAATCTGTTTTTAAATAAAAATTACCAAGTTCAGTATTAAAAATAATATTTCCTTGTTCTGTAAAATAAATACCTAAATTATTATGTATATTCATTTTTTTTAAAAAACTAAACCTTAACTTATTTCTATATTTTTCATCTTCTTCTTTATCTGATTCAATTATCATTTTTAATCCCTTAGAATATTTACCAGTAAAAATCTTTAACCCATTACGTAAATCTTTTATATATTTTTCAAATTCAAAATCTAATGACGAAATATTTAAATATTCTTTAGATGACTTGCAATATAATCCAATAAACGGAATTAATGATAACACTATCGCACTATCTCTAACGTTATTTATTAAACTTGAAATTATCTGTCCTTCTCTTAATATTAAATCTTCTGTGCATTCATCCATTAATAATCTATAGTAATCTGTTGACATAAATTTTATCTCCTCATTTTTGCTTAATTATAATATTTTTTATTATTATAAACCTTTTTGAAATAATTGTATTATCATATGATAATTATATCAAAAAGTTTAATTTAAATACAACAAAAGAGTTGATATAATTGATAATCCAATCAACTATAACAACTCTTTTAGAGTATTATATTTAGTTTATTTTTCTAATGCTTGGTCAATATCAGCTATTAAATCACAAACATCTTCTATACCTACAGAAAGTCTGATTAGGTCTGGAGATACTCCAGCTGCTACTAACTCATCATCATTCATTTGTCTATGTGTAGTTGATGCAGGGTGTAATACACAAGTTCTTGTATCAGCTACGTGAGTAACAATTGCTGCTAATCTTAGTGAGTCCATGAATTTAGCTGCTTCTTCTCTACCGCCTTTGATTCCAAATGATATAACACCACAAGATCCGTTTGGTAAATATTTTTTAGCTAATTCATGTTGGCTATCTTTTTCTAATCCTGAGAATGAAACCCAAGCTATTTTTGGATGTTTTTCTAAATGTTGAGCAATAGCTAAAGCATTTTGAAAATGTCTTTCCATTCTTAAATGTAAAGTTTCTAAACCAACTCCTAAATAGAATGAGTTTTGTGGTGAAGGAATAGAACCTAAATCTCTCATCAAGTTAGTTGTCATTTTTGTAATATATGCGCCCTTACCAAAGCTTTCAGTATAAATTGTTCCATGGTAAGTTTCATCAGGAGTTGTTAGTCCTGGATATTTTTCGCTATATTGAGTCCAATCAAAGTTTCCTGAGTCAACTACTACACCACCAACTGCGTTAGCAGATCCATTCATATATTTTGTAGTTGAGTGAATAACAATATCAGCTCCCCATTCAAAAGGTCTACAGAAGATTGGTGTTGGGAATGTATTGTCAATTATTAGAGGTACTCCATTTTTATGTGCTGCTTTAGCGAATTTTTCTATATCTAATACTTTTAATGATGGATTTGATAAAGTTTCACCAAAGACTAATTTTGTATTTGATTTAAACTTTGTTTGTAATTCTTCATCTGAGATATCTGGATCAACGAAAGTTGATTCAATTCCTAAATTCTTAAGTGTATTAGCTATAAGGTTATAAGTTCCTCCATAGATTGCTGAAGTTGAAATTACATGGTCTCCAGCACTAGCTATATTTATTATTGCATAAAAGTTAGCTGCTTGTCCTGATGAAGTTAATATTGCGGCAACTCCACCTTCTAATTGGCATATCTTATTTGCTACTGCATCATTTGTAGGGTTTGCAAGTCTTGTATAGAAATATCCTACATCTTTTAGGTCGAATAAATCTCCCAATTGTTGTGATGACTCATATTTAAAAGTTGTTGATTGTACTATTGGTACTACTCTTGATTCTCCATTTTTTGGTTCATACCCACCTTGTACACATATTGTGCTTGTATTGTATTTGTTTGTCATAATTTTCTCTCCTTTATATTTTATATTTTTATTTAAAATGACTTTTAATCAAATTGTGTTATTGGTTCCTTACCGATTATAGCTCCTAGGATAAATCCAACTGTTGCTGGTAAGAACCAAGCAAATCCTAGATTACTTAATGGAAGTATATTTACAAATGATTTAATTATTCCTATATCTGCAACTGATAAAATTGCTTCTAAAATACTTACTGCTAAAGTAAATATTAATGCATATCTAAAACTTTGTTTATTAGGTATAAACTTACGGAAAATACCTAAAATCATTAGTACTATTAAACTTGGATAAACTCCCTTGTAAATTGGTGTTGCAAAGTAAACTATATTTTCAACTCCAAGTACCGCAATTATTGCTCCAACTACTGCTGATGCTATAGCAGCAATTTTATGTGGAATCTTTCCATTTGAAAAATCGTGGAAGAAGTTTGCTATTGAGGTAATTTGTCCGATTGCTGTTGTTACACAAGCTAGAACTACTGCTGCTGAAAGGAATGACATTCCCTTCTTTCCTAAAACTCTTTCTGCTATTGCTAATAACAATTTACTTCTATCAATATCTTTTGGATAGTAACTACTTACTGAAGCTCCAAGATAGATTAAACCTACATAAATAACTGCCAATAGAATTAATGCAATAACTCCGCAATATGCAGTAAGCTTATTTCTCTCTTTACTTGTACGATAACCTCTATAAACAATATCTCCAATAAATACCGTTCCTATTAAGTAACTTACTATTAAGTCTCCAGTTTGATATCCTTCTAATAAAGAATGTGTGAAAATTCCACCTTGTTGTGGAACTACTGGAACTCCAATTGGAGTTATAATTCCTTTAATGATGATTCCAATTAATAGTATTACTAATAAAGGTGTTAAGTATTTACCAACACTATTTATCATTCGGTCAATATCCAATGAAAAATATAATGCGATTGCAAAATATCCAATGATAAATGCTACAATTGAAACATTTGGAAATAATGCTTTAAAGCCTAATTCATAAGAAACGGCTCCTGTACGAGGTACAGAAATACATGCTGCAAAAATCATTATAAATAATAATAAAAACTTAGCAAAATTTTTATGTATATCTGAAGTCATGGCTTCAAGCGATCCACCATTTTTAGAAATTACATAAAGTCCAACAACTGGCATCAATACCGCTGATATACAAAATCCTAAAGAAGCTATTGACCATTGGCTACCCGACAAAAACCCTATCAGGGGAGGAAATATCAGGTTTCCTGCTCCAAAGTAGGAACCAAACAGGGCAAGTCCTACTATAAAAATATCCTTTGTTCTTTTGCTCATTAATTCTTTTTCTCCTTTGTTTTATCCTATAAATGCTGAAAGAGAATGATAGATTTTAAAAATTAAGAACCAGTTGCGCACCTAGTTGTGAAGTAAAAAAAAAGCTCCCGTCCATTAAAGGACGAGAGCGAAAACTCACGTGTTACCACCTTAATTCATCTTTTTATCACTAAAAAGACCTTATTGAGTACTATCATACTCGCAATGCTATAACGGGCACTCCCGTCACAACCTAAATCTGTAAACAAATCTCGATGTGATGACTCCAAGGCCATGTTCGAAAGTTTCTCTCTCATTTCTCTCACCAAACGAAATGTCTCTGTACTGATTGAATAACTTTCTACTCTTCTCTTCAACGTCTTGCTATACATTATAAATGATTTTTTTCCTTTTGTCAACACTTTTTTAAAAAAATTTTAAATTTTTTTGACACTTATCTAACAAACTTGTATTTTTAGCCATTTATTAGATTTAAAATTTTTACCATTTTTACAAAAAAAGCTTATTTTTGATTATAATTTTATCCAAATTTTAAAAAATAAGAATAATTTTTTTATATATTTTTATTCTAACAACATAGATAGTGTTTTTATTATTAACGCATAATAAAGAAGATCCTTGCGTATGCAAAGATCTTCTCTTAATACTATTTGATTTTATATAGATTGCAATAACCTAAATCTTATTCTTCTTCATCTTCTTTTTTCTTTTTAAGAGCTAGAAGTCCTACAGATAATCCTGATATTGCAGTAAATGCTGTATATCCAATATTTGTATAATAACCTGTTTTAGGTAATTTTCCTCTTGAATCGTTAGCATTACTATTTACTGTTGGAGCAACTGCAGGTTTTGAATTAGGATCCTTAGGATTTGAACCCTTATTGTTTTCTTCAACATCTGTTACTCCATCATTGTCATCATCTGGATCTGTTACATCTGGATCTCCAT
>CAUUEM010000023.1:0-12447 GCA_963544045.1 uncultured Gemella sp.
TCATATAACCTCCTCTCTAAAAATATTTTTATTTTCAAAATATCTAATATTTTATGCATAATTTTGAATAATTTTATTAGTTTGATTATATCTTATTAATTAATTTTATGCAAGTATTTTTTTTCAATATCTAAATTTTTATTTCTAATATTTTCAAGGTTTTGTATTTTCAGTATTTATAATAAAGTGTAAAATTATATGTTTTTTTATGAAAAATGGTGCAAAAGTGGAGCAGAAAAAAAGAGAGTTTTTAAACTCCCTTTAATTTATTAATTAGTTCTATGGCTTCGTTTTCTTTGCTAGGATATAAATGACTATAAACATTTAATGTCATAGCTATGTTACTATGTCCTAGCCTTTGAGATATTAGCAGGATATCAACACCGTTATTGATTAAAAAACTTGCGTGGCTGTGTCTTAGGTCATGTATTCTTAAATCTTTTTTTAAAACCTTTAAAACTATCTTTTTAAATTTAGCGGTGTAGCTGGTCTTTTGATGCCTAAATATAAAGTCATCATCAATTATATATAGTGCCTTGTCTAAATACTCTTTTATATCCTCAACTAATTTATCATCGATTCTTATAATTCTATTGCTTCTCTTAGTCTTGGGACTTGTTAAGCTTTCTTTACCATGTAATTTAGTATAATTTTTTGTCACTGATATAGTCTTATTTTCAAAATCTATATCATCAATCTTTAATGCTCTAGCTTCACCTATTCTTAAGCCAGTCCAAAAAAGTAGCTTAAACATCAGCTTCATGTCTTCATTATTGACTTGCTCCACTATTTGATTAAATTCATCAACTGTAATTATATTTATTTTTTTTGATGTTTCAATCTTTAATCTTTCAACCATATCAAATGGATTATTTGATAAATTTCTATATCTAACACACCAGGTAAATAACATTCTTAAGTTTATATTGATTATCTTTACTGTGCTGGGCTTATATGTCTTTATTAGCTCATTTTGAAAATCTGATATTATTTTAGGTGTTATTTCAGATAAAATAAAATTGTCAAAAAATGTGATATTTTTAAAAATTGATGTTAAATTTAAAAATGAACTTTCTTTCACTCTCATTTTTTTATATTCTAGGTACTTATCTACTATCTTTCTAAATTGAATATTTGAACCTAGGCTATTATCTAATATCATATTTTTTTCATATTCTAAGGCTTCTTTTTTACTTTTGAAACCTCTTTTATATATTCTTTTGCTATTTCCATTAATTAATTTTATTGTGAATCTAGCGTTCCACCTTCCAGTGTACTCACCTTTTAATTTTTCCTTTTCAGCAGGCATAATTATGCTCCCATTCTTTCAAATAAATAGTCTTCTCTAATCTTACCTTGTACAGTCAAATAACCTTTG
Organism: uncultured Gemella sp.; assembly: GCA_963544045.1. Lineage (GTDB taxonomy): Bacteria > Bacillota > Bacilli > Staphylococcales > Gemellaceae > Gemella. The sequence goes on from CAUUEM010000023.1 coordinate 1,379, forward strand.
TCTTTTAATTCAGCATTCAATGTCCTAATAATTTCATAAGCTTTTGGCTTACTTACTTGTAATAAATTCTTTACATCATCAACATTTAACATTCTCATTTTATCAACTCCTTTGATATGATAGAGGCTTAATTTATATACTTGCTATTATCTTTAACAATAAACCCTTGGTCTATTCTATCAATTATTTCAATGCCCATTTCCTTAAATATCTCATCTCCAAACCTAGCTAATTTATAATCTATTAATGTCATTATAGCCTTATCTTTGCTAAATACTTCATATTGTTCCAGCAGGTCTAAATAACTTTCATAGCTTCCTTTGTATCTACTTGATAAAAACTTAGCAAACTTATATTGTTCAATGACTATTTCTAGCTTCTCCCTATCACTCTCAATATCATCAAATTTAAAAGGTGGATTCTCTTGAATTCCTAGTACATCTTTGATGTATCCGATTAACATTTCATATACAACTGCTAGTCTTTCCATCATTACAATACTATTTATATTTAAAAATTCATAGACAAACTGTTCTAATAATTCGGCTTCAGTCCCCTTAAATTCTTTACTATCGAACGTTTTATTATTTATAACAAGTCTCATAATTTTATCAATTCCTTTCATTTTTTCTCTTAACTCCAATATTATTTTATAGCATACCCTATTAAATTTTTCATTATTTTTACTAACATCACAAGTATTTTTTATTTAATACCAATAGTTTTTTATATGTATTGACTCCTGCTCTATTAAACTGAGCTATATTATATATATATATATTATTATTTTATTAATTTTATTATTATATATAATATATATTATTATTTTATTAATTTTTATTTAATTTAATAGAGTTAATAGGGCAGATAATAATAAATTAATCTATATATGGCTTGTTGAACTGCCCTATTAAAATTAAAATAATAGAGATTTAATATGCCTATTTTCAATTTAATAAGACAACTATTTTTTTTCATCAACTCTATTTTATACTTTTTATGTCAACTTAATTTTGATATAACATGTGGATACATTTTTTATAATATAATATCGATAGATTCATTATTATATAGTAAAAAATACCATTTTTTTAATACGATATTTACTGCCCTAATATATATTTGGTACAGTTGATTTTTGTATTTTTAATTAATACTATAGTACTATTTTTTAAGACTATTATAAAATATATCTGTAGGTTCTTTTAAAATTATTTGTGAATCTATCTTTTTTTAAATTAGGTATGTGCTCCTTTAACTGCTTACCAAAATTAATATTATTCAATGTTTTACAGCCATTACGATCACACCATATTTGATAATCTGTATAGACAATGGCAGTTTCTTTTTGATTGAAATAACCTTTTAATTCTGTTTCAGTTTCTCCTGCTACTTCTTCAATAAAAACTCTCACGGGATCATTTTCTTTGTCAAACTCATCTACAAGATCTATTATTTTTTTAGATTTTGTAAGACAATTATTTCTTAATACTCTATCTAAGCCCCATACTGCCCAGCTAAATAATTCTGATAAATTTTCTGGTGTAGTCAATTTTTCCACAATGTTAGGATCTATATTGCCGAGCTCAGGACTATAAGTTTTTTCAAATGGTAGTATACATACTCTCCTTTTAATTGCCTTAGTAGAATCATCAAACCTAGGTAAATCATTACAACTAAAAATACAAGTAACACGGGGCTTATAATTAAATAAGTCTTGTCCTTTTCTCTCTATTGGTAATATTTCAGATGTAATAATTTTCTTTATATTTGAGTTTTCAGCTATATATTGCTTACTTATATCATCACCAATATTAACCATTTTTCCAACTATGTCAAATAAATCGAACCTATTTTCAAACCTTTTTAAATCTAAGTTACTTACGTTTTCAGTACCAAAAAATTTAATCAATATTTGTAAAAACTTGCTTTTACCATTGTTTCTTCCACCTTTTATAATTAGGCATTTTTGCAATATATTAAGTTTTCTATATAGTGCTTGTCCTAGAAACTCACAAATAACACAAAATAATTCGTAATTATCTTGAACCATACCCATTAAATAGTTTTTAATAATTGAACCTGTTGGCTCTCCAGTTATAATATCCACCTCATCATTATAGGTAATATCCATATATACGGTTGTTATTTTATCCTTACTATAAGGTTCTAGCTTCCTTGTATCTAAGTTAAATATTCCATTATTAAGAGCGATATAGTTTAGGTCTTCATTTTTTTTATTAACTACTAACCGAATCTTTTTTAATACTTCATTTAATTCATACATTGTAATATCTTTATGAAGCTTTAGAATAGCCCTTTCAATGTCTTCTTTTTCACATTGTTTATAATACTTTCCATCATATAAGTATAAATAGTTGTCAATTTTTATGATAGAGTATTCATTTATTACTCTTTGAGCCATTTTATAAGTGTTAACCTTTAACTTGCCATTATTTGTATAGTATAAAAAACTATCATTGTTTAGCCCTGATGTATCTTTTTCAGCTTCAATATGTTCTTGCCTCATAAGTACTGTTAATTCTTGCATTGGTAAAGGGTCTACAAATATAAAATTATTAATTATTTCTAGTACCTGGTAAGTTGTAAGCTCATCATATCCATTTTTTAGTAATTGATATTTGTATTTGGATATGAAAGAATTACGGCTTCCTGTAGTATTCTTTATGTCTTCCAGCTCTTTAAGAGTATTATTAAGAACTTTATTATTTAATAAAAAAGCAGGTAGCCCTGAAATTCCTGACGTGTCATTTACAATTTTTCTTACTTCTCCTAGTGCTTTCATACAAGCACAACCTTTTTTACTTCCTAGCTTATAATCAACCTTTAAACCTATAAGACTGTAAACACCTGATACACTTTTTAAGTTCTCTTTTTGATAATCATTAACTTTAAAATAAAAATGGTGTCCATGAGGTGTCTCAACTATTGGCGTATTAATGCCATAATGCTCTAATATTTCTATTAATTTTTTTGATTCTGTTTTATTGCTATCATACTCACCTTGTGAATCTTTGTTATCTAGATCCACAAGGACATAATCATCAGCTAAATAACCAACAAAACTATTAAATTGCTTGTCAGCTTCATTATATCCAACCAATCTATTATTAAAATCTTTTAGCTGTTCATCGGTCTTATATTTTAGTATAGGCTCTTTTCCTTTATCTCCTTTGGATAAATAAAAGCCCCTGAATGCTTTTTCAAACTTCAATCACACCACCACCATTAAATTTTATAACTATTCCTTGAATATCTGGATAAGGTTCAATCTTTTCAATCTCCACTTTTATTTTATTAAGGGACTCAACTATTAAAGTATGTGTTACTTTACTACCTGATTTTATTACCCTTGAACTTATGATAATATCTATTACCTTTATATTATGACTTTCCAGTTCTTCAATTAATGAGTTTATATGCTCATAATAATCATAGTTTTCAAAATATATTACTTGCTTCAATAGCTTCAACTCCTTTAGTAAAAAAACATCTATTACAGTACCATTTTGATTTTTGTAGATATCTAAATTTAATGGTAGGTTGTATGAACATTTGATATGATAGATAAAAAAATCACCAGTGTACTCTATGATAGTATCATCTATTATTATATCGTCCTCATACTGTGCCATAAATATTAATAAATTAAAACCATCATATAAATCTTTACTTGTAAAAATTAAATGATGTTTTCTATATAATTTTTTTTTGGCTTCTTTTTTCTTATCAGTGCCATCACCCATCTAATCAACTCCTTTTTTTAAAATTTTCATTTCTGGCAATTTCTCCAGAAAAAAGAGGGGTAGCGGTATTCAAACCTAATTACCAGAACTTTTTTTACTACCCCACCTCATATATGTAAATGCTTCCTTTAATATCCTCCTTAATTTTAATGGTATTGTTAAGCTTCTATCATATCTCACCCCCTTAAAAAAATAGCCTATGTCTTATATACCTAAGCCTTTTAAAAGCTTAAATTAGGCTATAATAGAGCTTCATTTTTTTACTCTTTACATTTACCAAGCTTTATAGTATAATTATTTTATAGAAAAGCCTATTTAATCAATTCTTTGCTTGGTCGCTATTAGAATTTATTAGGGCTTTTTCTTTTAGTCCATTAAAAGTATCTTTTAAATCTCTGTTGATTTCGCTTATAAATCTAAACATGTGATGTACCATGTATCTATAATTCTCTTTGTCCCAATTTCCAGAATAAAACAATGCTTCTTCTAGTGCTAAAAACATTCCTTTAAACCCTTCAACGTCCATAATAGTTTCCTCTAAGTCTAAAACTAAATTTGTAATCTGTGTTTCTTTATTTTCCATTGGTAATCACTCCTTTATTTTCTTGAGCTACTAACTCTCTTAATTTTTGGATAACTTCGTCCATTGTACCTCTTATAAAAATATTCATGCTTCCACCTCTCTAGTCATTAAAGTATCTATGTCAACCATTGCTATAGTCCATATCTTATCTATGTCATCTTTGCCTAATTTTCTTAACATCTTAAATTTATATTGCTGGTGAATCTCTAGTATCATAAGTTCAAAATTTAATGTAATGCTATAATCTCCTATCACTTCCTTTATTCCTAAGTTTTCAATTAATTCTAGTATCTCTTTGTTTTCTTCCTGCTCCTCCTCATTTTTAAAACTAATAATTACATCATCTTTATTTATAAATACCTTAGTGGCTTCATATGATAGAGCCATAAACAAGCCATCAATATAAATATTTTTAATCATTTACCAGCTCCTTTAATATTGTTTATTTATATAGGTTGTATAGTCGTCTTCTATCTTTTCCAATAGTTGTCTTATTTCATACTCTCTAGCATTTTTAAAATTGCTTTCCACTTCTTTTTTATCAGCTTCTATCATTTCTTGTCTTATCATTTCCTTAACTAAATTAGATAATAGTTTTTCAATCTTTTTACGGTCTTTCATATTCATTCACTCCTTAACTAATTAATTTTTGTTCTATACCTACCAGTGAATCTATACAAGCCTTTTTACATTCCTTGTAAATAGCTTTAACATCTAACTTTTTAACAATACCTTTTAAAATTGTCTTTTCAATAATATTTTCAAGTTCTTTTATTAGTTCCAGGTCATCAGCAGGTAGCTTATCCCTTTCAACTCTTTTCATTCCTAAGGCAACAAAAGGCAACTTTGAATATGTCATATAATATAAATTATGCTTTTCTTTTGGTATATTTCCATACTCCAATAACATTTTTATGGCTTCCGTTTCTTCTTTTCTTGCTGTTATCCCCTTTTTTCTTTCAAGTTGTCTAATTCTCTTTTCAAGTAAATTCAAGTATTCTATAACTTTACCTCTAACAATTCTAGACTCTCTTAATAATACTTGTTTAGCTTGGTCTATTGTTAGGATAAACATAGGTCTAAGCTCTCCCTTGTCATCTTTGTAAGATGTTTCAATCGGTCCGTTATAGTGATTATTATTTTTAACGGCGTTTTTATTTACGGCGTTAACCTTCATATTAAATTCATCTCTAATTATTTTTAATAAATTATCATGTGTTAGCTCTATATAACGCCCCCTTTTCTTTTGTGCTTCTGTTAATGTATTATTAGCTTCTTTTTCCTTGTACTCCAATTCTCTAAATATATTTATTTGTTTCAATAGTTCCTTGCTGTTTATACTTTCCTTGCTTAAAAACTCCATATAACACCACCTTTTTAATTATTAGAAAGTAAATCAATTTTCAAATTCTAAACCTTTAAATATTCCAGCTATATAATTACTTTTTCTTATTTCATAGATATTAACTTTAATTTCTTTTAATAAATTTTCTGATATATTTAATTGGCTTAAGATTTCAACAATATTATTAATAGCCTTTTCTGTTTCTTCATTCATTGGTATTAGTAAATTTTCAAGTCTTTCAACTTCTCCAGCTTCAAGTTTTAAATCATCTATCATATAACACTCCCTTTTTTTATATAGTCATAAAAGTCAAGTTAGTTCTTATCATATATCAACTCCTTTTTTATATAGTCCAAAATGTCTGAATAGCTTTTATCATATATCAACCCCTTTTTTTAACTGCTGAAATTGCCGATTAAACTATTACTCAATTTTGAGTATTAGCTGTTAATCTAATATTAAAAGTTCTGTTACTTCAACATCTAAAGCCTTGGCTATCTTACCAACTGTTTTAATATTTAATGTGTCTTTTCCTGCTTTGATGTCATAATAGGCTTTCGGTTGTATATTAGCTTTTTTAACTAATTCGTTTACACTCCAGCATTTACCACCTATTAATGTTATTAGTTTTTTATAGTTTACTTTCATTCAATCACTCCTTTTTTTTATTTTTATGATATATTATGATATATCTGATATATCTAAATATATCACTTTTTAATTTTAGTGTCAACTTTTTTTTGTTTTTTCTCTCTTTTATGATATATTATGATATATAAAATATGTTTTTTTAGGAGTGAATTAACATGAATAATATTGAAATAATTTTAAAAACATTAATGAAAATGTATAACTTAACGCAAAATGATCTATCTGTTAAAACTAATATACCATTACCAACTATAAGAAAATATTTAAAAAGTGCTTTTAATCCAACAAGTAAAAACATAAAAAAGATTGAATCTAGTTTCAATATAGATATTTCTAATGCGATGGCTATAAATTTAAAAGACATTTCAAAAATTAAAAAATTAATTGATATACTTACAATGTTATCGAATGAATTTGATGTTTTAATAAATGATATGAAAAATAATAAAAATGAGTATAGTAAAAAAATTGATAAATATTCACAGTATGCAAGTATTGATGTTTTACTAAACGAAAATGAAATCAGTAAAATTAAAGTAGATAATACACTAAATTTTTTAAATGAATTAGAAAAAAACTTAGTAATAGAGTCTAACAAAATAAATAATAAATATAATTTAGATGAAGACATTATAAATATTTTAAGAAAAAATAATATTTTTATTACTCCTAGAGATATGTTTGTATCTGAAGGTGTTAATATAAAAATACCAGGTAAAAGCAGTCATGATATAAAAATGAGTAAATTATTAAATATAATAGAGAAATTAAAATCTAATTTGATAAATGATTTTAAAAATTTTCTTGAATTTTCTGATCCCAATATTGAAACAATATCAATTGAAGACTTAAAAAAAGAGTTATCTAATAAAATCAAAAAATAAACCCTATATCAAACATAACCTTGAATATTCCTTACTTTTTTAGTAAATATGATAAAAGTTTTGAATCGCTGAAAACGATGCAGAAAATATTAATAGCTTCAGCAGGATAAATATAAAAGCCCCCTAACTATTTGTTAGAGGGTATTTTTTTGTTAAGTTTTGTTAGGTTATGATAGTAGTCTAATTTCAATTTTAATCTCTTGGCTTAAGCCTATACAAATAATTTTTTTAATCAAACATCTTAGACAATATTTTATATAGCTAAGGCTTTCAATTTTATTTTTTCATTGTATAGGTACTAATTTTGTTAGGTGTCGGCATTATTGCCATATAAAAAAAATGACCCCTTTATTGTATCGGTTAGATTATTCTTACTCTTTCAAGGTCAATATATTTTACCTTACAATATATCGTCGCAACTTGTGGCGATGGCTTCCAGCTGGAGAACTAAATTATTTTTTTTTCGGATTCCTGAATTCCGAATTTAATTTCTATAAGCTATTATCATATAAAATTCTAAGTTTTTATAATTAAGCTTCTATGATATGCATAAAATAAAAAGGCTTATGATATGATAAAGACTTTCAAAATTCTATATACCTAAGATAGCAGGGACTGTCATCGGCAAAAGTGCCGACAACTAAATAACCGACATTTACCGATAATAAAAATAGTGTAGTCAGTATCACTAATACGATACTTTTTACGCTGAAAATTTATTTTAAATATAGTGGTAAAAATTATCAATATTCTTTCAAATTTTCCACTAAATATATCTATAAAAATATATTGATATTAAAGAATAAAATTAACTTTTGATAGTGGTATAAATAGTAATAAATTTCTTTAAAAGTTCCAGTATAAAAATATGAGGGCGGAAACTTCCGCTTTCGTTAGTATATGATAGCTTAATTTTAAGCTGCCATCATATTAAAAAATACTGATTCTCTAAAAAGCTGTATAAACGATTTTAAATGACTTAGCTATATAATTATACCTAAAAATTTTTGAAATGATTTTTAGGGCTATGCTATGAGGTCATATTTGAAATTCGGAACGGAAATAAAATATTTTTTTTATCATATCTAGGTTATGGCAGGGACTCGCAAGACCCTCTTAAACTTTTTTTATCCTGAAAGAACCTATTTTATTTTACATAGAAAAAAGACACCCATTGATTGAGTGCCTTTACCTAAGCTTAGATTAATTTTTAACATTGTCTTTGTTCAATGTTTATATGCTGAATAATTAAAGTCAAAACCTATAACATGTAAAACGCCTTTAAAGTTATCAGATTTATAACCTATCAATCTCCAGTTTTGACTATTAATTCTAAAAACTATTAACTTGGTATCACTAGACAAGTCTAAATTAGCAGGTCTAAAATTTAACTGATTATATGCTATAGTTTCAAAACCTGTCTTTTTAGATTCCATACCTAAAGTTAACCAAGTCTTACCCTGAAGTTTTATTATATCATCGAGTATTATTGCTTTAGAATACTGTAAATCTTTATCGTTTTGAAAATATTTAAAAGAATAATCTTTATTAGATGTCAAATACTTAAAACAAAAAATTGGATATTCTTCTATCTTAGAATCTACAAGCTTTATTTTTTTATTATTTTTTTTATGTAATACCATAATTTAAGCCTCTAGGTATTTTTCTTTGAAAGTACTAGCCATCTTATCAATTGCTATAACATCATTTCTTTTTGTAGTCTTCCAGGGATTCTCTGAATGTGTTAAGTTTCTTAAGCCCCATGCTGAATATTCACCAAATAAATTATAAACATCTATTAATAGATTTACATCATCTTTTGAAATATCTTTTAAATCATTTTCGTTATATTCTGTAATACCTTTGTTACCATTAATTTTAAATTTATCATAAATTTCTGGGATAACTGGGCCATGCTCCCAAGCTAATATATTATTATTAAATAAAGGTACTCCCTTTATAGCTAAAAAAGCACTTTGTGCATAAAAAAGCAATTTTTGTAATTTCATGTTAGTTATATCATCTGTGTCTTCATTTTCAAAATCTCTAATATACTCATTATACCAAATAAACCAATTGGCTATTTTATCAACATCATACATTTTTAACACCTCCATTTAATTAAAAGCTTTGAACTTATTCATCATCTACTTCTATAAGTTCATGAAATTCGCCTTTACCAGCTTGTAAGTCTTCTATCCTTCTGTCTATTTCTTGCCAATATTGAAACTTTTTAAGTTCTTCAAGTATTTCATTATATTTCTTAGCAGTTATTAGAATTAAATCATCAGTGTCATTTTCTCTTTTTATAATAGTTATCATTTTAACACCTCCATTTAATTAAAAGCACCCATTAATTGAGTGCCTTTAACTTAGACTTAATTTAATACTTTATTTTCCAACCCTTACAGTATCATATGACAATTCTATTATATATTATATAATTTATAATGTCAATTTTATATCTTTTTATAGTTTTTAAATATCTTATTATATATTTTATATATACTGTTCTATGTTCAGAATATGAAAAAGGCTTTTTTCTTATCATATAAAAAATTAATATAAAAATAGCATTTTTTAAACTATCGGTAAAATGATATGTTATTCAACTTTTTTAATGGTAAATAATTTTTTTACATATAATACCAGTTATATGAAAAAATATAAAATAGCCTTATATGATAGAATTAATGGACTTTTCAAGGTTATAAATTAGCTTCACAATTTTTAATATGGCAATAAAATTTTATCAGTTATCAAAAATGATTCTTTTTAGTTCTTCTGTAGTTAAATTTTTAAATGGATCATCTGTTTTTACATTTCCATTTACCTCAACCTTTTGAATGTATTCACCAGTCATTTTATTTAATAAGTCCACTGCCTTTAATTTATCGGATACCTTGACATCATTATTTAATATTAGGCTTGTTAAAAACTCCTGACGTTCTTTGGCTGTCATAATATTATTAATAGCTATATTTTTACTTAATTTATCAATAGCCTTTTCAACTTCAACATTTTTCAACAATCTTTGCCCTATGCTGTAAGCTGTTTTCTTACTGTATCCAGCAGCTATGGCTGAATGAGTAGCATTACCAGTTTTTATATACTCTTGTATAAATAATTCTTGCCTATGTGTCATCTATATCACCTCTTAGATAAATTATAACATAGCAATATTATTTTACTTAAGTTTTTAATAATTTACTCGGCTGAACTTTCCGCCCAGTTCTATAAAAATAAAAGGCAGGTTATAGCAAGTTATTTATGTCAATTTTAATTGTCCGTTTTTGTCTAGTCTTCCAGCTAGTGCAAATAACTATAATAGATTTTAATTTAAAACCCCTTATTATTTATCTGTATTTTTTTAAATCAAAACCATTAGCCTATATCTTATATACCTTCACTATTTATAATTTTAAATTTCATTGTATAGAAGGCTTTTTTTGTACCAGTTTGTCCATTTGAGTTTATTAAACCTATGCCAATTACTGCCTTTTTTTCCTAGCCTTTAAAGGTATGTTTTTATAAAATTTCACTTTCGTTTTTTTTTCGCTTCCTTATCCAGTAGCTAAAACCTTTTAAATGCTGTTATCATATCCAAAAGATAAATATATAAACTAAATTATTTTTTTATCAAATTAATTTTCAAGTGCATTAATGGAGCAATAAAAATAATATATGATATTTTATCATTTAGTACCAGCATATAACTAAAATTTAATTAATTTTATGCAAGTATTTTTTTGAAATCATCAATAGGAAGATAATAACATAAAGATTCTCCTCTATTATCATATAGAAGTTTACACTTTTCTCTCAAAGGAAATATCTTA
>CAUUEM010000024.1:0-12237 GCA_963544045.1 uncultured Gemella sp.
GTAATATGTTGTGTAACCAACTCTTTAATTTCTTGATTGGTTTTTACATTATTATCAGTAACAATAGCGATAATCTTTTGTTCTAATGACTTAGTAAAATCACATAATGAAGCATCCATAAAAGCTTTTTGAATAGTAGGTTCAAGAGATGAGTTATCTGTAAAGTTATTGTTATCATTATTTTCCTTAGTTGAAACAGATCCTTTTTCGCATTCTATTTCAACAACAGGCTCTTTAATAGGTTCTTTATGTTCTTCAGTTGATTCTTCATTTACTTCAGGTTCAGTAGATACTTCATTAGGTTTTTCTAATTCATCAGACGGAGAAGGGGTGTTATTAGGTAGTGTTTCATGGCCTGTATCTGATGGTGTTTCATGGTCTGTATCTGATGGCGTTTTAATATCTTGTTGAGTTGAAGAGGATGGGGATGTATTTTCTTTTATTTCCATATTTTGAGCATCCTTATAATCTAATAGTTCTTGTTTGGCTACAGCTAAGGCATCAATTAATAACTTTTTACTTAATTCGTCAGTATCCTTTTCAATGGCCTGATTGACGATACTAAATAATCGTTCTGATAAGTGCTTAACAGGTATTAATTTAATATAATGAGGCTTAATTTTAAGTATAGTAATTAAAATATCACGACGTAATACAATATCTCGTATAAATGAATAAGAGCTATTTAAAAGCGTTTTAAATCCATCTGGTTTACGTTGTAATAAAGTCAGTAATGATTCTTCATCAACTTGACGTAAATAAGGGCTATCAAGCCATTTAGAAGGATCTAATTCTTGTAAATTTTTAATTACTTCAGGAGAACGTGGCCTCATATTAGTAAACCCGTGTCATAGTTTCTTCCATAGCACTATGACGATCTATAGATTCATCATTAGATGCTATTGGAATCATATCAATGATTCTAAGTAGACCAGAGTTGCGGCTAGGCGCTACTCGTAACATAAAGCATTTACCAATATTAGCTTTATCTTTAACTTCAAATGTGGAATTATAATTTGGAGTAAACATATCGTATTTATTATTTTTTCTAAAACGATAAGAGAATATATCATTCGTAATTGTAGAGAATAAGCATACTAATTCAGGAACATTAGAATTGGCATTTTTTTGTAACATCATTGCTACTAATTTAACAGGATATTCACCACTAGACTTCATTACACGATTTAAAGAGGGAGTTTGTTTAAATAAATAACTATATTCATAAGGGAGTATAGGAATACCAGAGGTAACGGATTCTATAGCTTTACGTTCAATATAATCAACAAATTCATCACGGGATACTGATTTCTCTACACCATTAAAGAGAATTGTAAAGGTTTCATTATTAGGAACTTCTCGTAATAATGCAACACCAGTATCTTTTTGTAAAGCAATACCATTAGCCACCATCGACATAGTAGTTTCAATAATAGATAATCGACTATTAATATATTCTTCAAATTTAAAATACAGGTCAGATTCGACTTTACTATAACCATCTGTTTTTAATTTATTCTCTAAATATTCGTGAAAACGTTCTTGTGCAAGTTGAGATTTTGTTTTAAATTCCATTTTTTCCATTGTAACAATTTCTCCTAATTATAATAACCATTGTAAAGGATAGGAAATACCAATAATAATAAAAGCAATGATTGTAATTAAAATACAAATAGCGGATATCGCATATTCTTTATTATCGCCCGTTTTAAATAGTGTTTTACCGATTCTAGATTGAAGTGTTACACCAGGAACAGTTCCTGTAACCGCATCTTCAGCAATATGAGCAATACAACCAAATATCCCACCAAGAATAGCCTTTAATAATAATAAGGATATTTCAGATAAAGGATTAATAACAAATCCTAGTATGGCGAGAAATGCAAAAGCAATCATATAAGGAATAAACCAGTGTGTCACTTGTCTATGATTGTAATAGGTTAGACTAGATTGTTTTTTATGAGCTTCTAGCCGATCAGGTAAGGTACTTCCTGCATACGCTCCTAACACAAAAGGAATATTTTGTGTTAGGAGAAATGCAATAGAGGTAGTAATAATTCTATGATTAACCCACTTCATAGAATCACCTAACGAGAACGGGAACGACTTTTTCCAAAGCATGGTATGGTTACAATTACATCACCAATTTTCTTTGTATGCTTATGATTTTGCCGTTGTTTCATAGCCGTTGTAGTTACAATTGGACTAGGGCTATTATTTCTTTTTTTTAATTGTTTTTTACGCCTCATCGTGTCAATTCAGCTCCTTCATTGGCTTTTTTTATAGTAAGACCAAATTGACGACGATTATCTTTAGCAATAATCTTTTCAATTGTTGCATTATGCTGCATGGCTACAGGAATATCTTTAATAAGATCATTATCACGTTCAATGGCCATTTGATATAAATCAGGGTCATTACGTAGCGTTTGCCCTAGATATTTAACATTATCTGGATCAGCATTAATGGCTTGTCTAGCTAAACGGTCATTATCACGAGCAGACATACCTGCATAACGGAACGCATCTTCATCGTTAGAGATAGCTACCGATACAATTTTTTCGTTATTACGATATTTATCAGGCAAATACAATAATTCAGTACCATTAGAAGCAACTAATTTTAAGGCTTCTTCTTCTGTAAGTTCTTTGTATGCTTCTTTCTTTTGTTCACCTTTAATCTCTTTTTCTTTTTCCCAGGCATCCATTGCCTGTTCAAAATCATGAACAGCTTCTTGATCTTTGGTAAGAGATGCAGTTAGTGCTAATGGTAATGTTGTACCTGCTTCTTTAAGGTAATCAGACCGTTCATAACTAAGCCATACTTCTTTAGGTTCAGTTGTATACGCAATACGATTTGTATTTTCTCGTTCAAATTTTTTGAAAGAGAAGGATGGATGTAAGGCCTCAAGGCCTTCCACATATCCTTTAATCGCCTCTATGGTTTCTTTTGAACAGGTGATAGGCCATCTATGTTCAATCGCATTGACAATAGAAGCCGTTGCATCAAATACCTCTTCACGTTCAAAAGGTACTTCATTAATAGAACCTTTAAAATCTTGTTGTTTTTCAATTAATGAGGACATTTATATCTCCTATACAATAGTTTAATAGATAAATCAATAAAAATATTAATATATTTATCGATTAAGTGTTTTAATTATTAATCACTTTATAATTTAGGTTTACCTTTAGCATCTTCTTTTGTGCATTTACAATCAGGATAATTACTACATCCCCAAAAAGTACCTTTGCTACCTTTTCGTTGTTTTAAAAATCCTTTATGACAATCAGGACATTCATAAATAGCAGGTTTCCCATTAGCATCAGAGAAAACGGCTTTACATCCATTTTGAGCATAAGCGCTACATCCCCAGAATGGGCCTTTACTACCTTTTTTTAAAATAAGTACACCTTCATGGCAAACAGGGCATTCAACACCTTCAATTTTTGGTTGTTGAGCAAAAATCGCTGTTTCTGCCTCTACCAATCCTTTAAGGAATGATTCATATTCAGACATTACTGCATTTAGAGAGGTAGTTCCTTTTTCTACATCCATTAAGGAAAGTTCCATTTTAGCCGTCATATCAGGGGCGGTAATAATACTAGGAATGTGTTTAACTAGCTCTTCCCCTAATGCAGTAGGGCGGAGAGATTTACCATCTAAAGAAAGGAATCCATTATCTATTAACCCTGCAATAATTGTTGAACGAGTAGCAGGAGTGCCAATCCCTTTAATTTCTTTTAGTTTTTCCTTAAATTCAGGATCAGAAACAAAACGATGAATATTGGCCATTGCTGTTAGTAATGTACCTTCTGTAAAGCGCTTAGGTGGTTTTGTTACACCTTCTTTATAATCAACATCAGATACAGAAACGGAATCACCTGTAGCAGCTGTTACGGCCTTTTGAGCAACAGATACATCATTTGTATCTTCATCCTCTTTATTTGAGCCTATAAGGGCTTTAAATCCCTTATCACGGATGAATACACTACGACCACTAAAATCTTCGCTTGCAACAGAAAATACGTACTTTGTTTCAGTAAACTCCATAGCAGGGTACCACTGCAAAATGTACCGTAAAGCAATTTCATCATATAAAAGTTGTTGATCTGCATCTAATCCAGACGGAGCTTCACAAGTAGGAATAATAGCATGATGGGCTGTAATTTTCTTATCGTTGAAACATTTAGATTGTAACGACGTATTAGCATGACTAGAAAAATCATTAGGTAACGTAGAACCACGAGAAATCGCATCTAAAATATCATGTGCATCACTATATTGGCCCATAGGCAAATAATTACAATCAGAACGAGGGTAAGACACATATTTCATTTCATATAATTTTTGAGTAACATCAAGTGTTTTCTTTGGTGACCATCCTTCTTTTTTATTCATATATCCTTGTAAAGAATCCAGGGAATATGGAAGGGGAGGGGCCTCTTTTTTATCATTAACAGACCATTCTTTAATGGTAGCTGTTCCTGCTGCTTTACAAGCGCTCATAAGGGCTTCTGCTTCTGATTGTTCGACAATATAGCCTTCATGAACTAGTTTTCCTTTAAACTGTTCATTATCTACAGAAATAGTCGCATGAATATCAAAGAATTTTTGTTCTTTAAAATTGACAATTTCATGCTCACGATTTACTACCAATGCTAATGTAGGCGTTTGTACACGGCCTACGTTTAATTTACCTTTACCACCTAAGTGTTGATAACGGAGCGTATATAAACGTGTACCAGACATACCTAATAACCAATCCATTTTAGAACGGCCTAAGCCTGCTTGTGATAAGTTTTTAAATTGACTATTTTCCATAATCGAATCAAACGCACGTTTAAGAGAGGTATCATCGGTAGCATTAATAAGAATTCGTTTAACTGTTCCTTTATAATCGTAATATTCTAAGACTTCATCAACGAGTAGTTGACCTTCACGATCAGGGTCGCCTGCATGAATTACAACATCAGCCCACTGCAACATTTCTTTAATAGCTTTAACCTGTTCCTTAGCATCTGCACGTGGTTTTAAAATCCAATTTGATGGAATAATAGGTAAATCTGAAACAGTCCATCTATGATATTTAGGATCATATTCTTCAGGTTCAACCGTTGCAAATACATGGCCATAACACCAAGTAACTTTAGTATCACCTTTTTCAAACGCTGTTTTACTTTTAGTAAATCCACCTAAATATTTAGCAATAGCAGTAGCTAAACTAGGCTTTTCTGCAATATAAAGTGTATTCATTTATATCCTCACTGGGTTTATATTCGAATAATTAATATATAAAACAATAAATATTTTTAATTATTACACAATAAATAATTTTAACAATAAAATGTTAACGTTCTAAGACAGATTTTCCTTTAGGTTTAGAAATAGATAAGCCAACTTTAGGCTTTTGAGATAAATCCTTAGTTTGTGTTACATTCAACATTTCTTGAACAGCCTTTAATGCTTCTGCATATTTTTCAGGGTTAGAATGCGAATTATAAAGTGCCTGTAATTTTTCTGTATAAATTTTAGGATTAGTTTGAACAGAAGGGGAGGGTAGTTCATTGCGTTTTAGTCTATCTTCTAGTTCTTCAACCATAGCATGAACATCATCAGACAATCCTTCTAATTTAACACTAGTCCATTTTTCCATTGATTTTAAAACGTCAAGCATTGGCGTTTTAGAAATAGTGTCTAAATCACCTAAATCAATACGACTTTCAAATGTATGAAATTCACCATTTTTATCAATAATATGGAAATTAATCCCTAATTTATCGTATACACCTAAACAACTACGTACATTAGATGGATTTTGTGAATCGAAGCCAGTTCCATCTGCAATTGTAATACTTCTATTGGCATTTACTAAATGAACAGTCATATCTTCTAAAACAATATCATTCATTAACTGAATGGCATAATCGCCTTTATATAAGTTAGGACTTTCAGGATCATGATCTAAAGCGTAAAAATGTCCACCATATTCTCTATAGGCATCATCTGGGCCAAGCATTTTTTCTGGCGTATCCTGCAATAGATAATCAAAGGATGTACCACCACCAATAACAATCATATTAGTATTATGGCATATTAAGCCTTCTTTATGTCGTATGCTAATAGCAAAGTTTTTATCGAATTTCACTGTACTTTGCTCTTTTGAAGATGAAATAAGATTATCATGGTTCATATTATTGGTAATAATTTGTCCATTAGGGCAATTAACAATAGAAGGTAATTTGCCTTCAGCAATCAATTGTTGCTCTTGTGCTATTAAACTTTCTAATATATGAGGGTCTAAATCATAATCTTTCACTAGATAATTATTAAAGTATTCAATACCACCAACTTCTTTTTTACCGTTTAAATTAGCACTTTTAATATAACTATCCCCTAAGTCGAATCGATCACCAAATTCAAAGTCTTTAACCTTGATAGTAAATGAACATTTAGCATATCCAAGTCCAGAGTAAAAATAATCTTGACGAGCTGCATCAGTTAAAAATT
The DNA here is from genome assembly GCA_963544045.1 of uncultured Gemella sp. Classification (GTDB taxonomy): domain Bacteria; phylum Bacillota; class Bacilli; order Staphylococcales; family Gemellaceae; genus Gemella. The sequence goes on from CAUUEM010000024.1 coordinate 6,511, forward strand.
GTTGAGCCGCTTTTCCTTTTAAAATCAAATTATCAGAATAGTAATTACCAGTATCTGTTCCTAAGTCAGATAATTTAGATGGTAGTACACCAATACGTGTATAACTTTTACCATCCTTATCAGCAACCATTCCTTCAGCCCAATCAAAATGAACTTCTAAATCATCTAAAGAGTATTGATTTATAGAAGGAGATTGTTCTAGTTGCTCTGTTTGTTCTTGTTCAAGAACGAGCATATTATTTTCAATATATGTAGCAGCTTGTTCTGCTTTTTTTAAGGCTTCAATAAGCTCTAATGGGCTTTCATTAAATACTTGCTGCCATCCTTCAATATACGATGTAGAATTATCTTTTCCCATTCGTTCTGAATACGGTAGATTATATTTAGCATTTAACATAGCCGCTGTAAATTCAGCAACGATTTCTTCTCTAGCATAATTTTGTAATTCTTCTAGTTGGTTAGAAGCTTCCATATATTGACGATTCAAACGACTAGGATGTTGTGTGCTATGAGCTATTTCATGTAGTGCCGTTGCATAGAGTTGATCCATAGATTTAAAGTCATCTTTCGGTCGTAAATGAATCGTATCTGTTTTTCTTTGGTAATAATTAGCCTCTAAACTATCATAATGAATAGGAGCTTCACTATGATTAAGAATAGATTCTAATTCTTTGATACGTTGTTCTTCTGTCATAGGTTGGCGTTCATAAGGTGGAATACCATTAATCTGTTCACCATTAAAAACAGTAAATGGTTTACCCATCCAACGCATCACTGGGGTTCCATCTTCTTTAGTTCTAGTAATCTGAACGGGTTTACCATTTTCATCGAGAACTGGATTGCCATCCTTATCAAGTTTATCCATTTTTACAGGAATGCGCTCCCAATATTCTAACGTTGTACCATGAGTACCTTTTTTTACAGAATACCCTAACTCTTTTGCTTGCTTAAAAGTTAACCAACGAGGATCTTTATATCCTTCCATACTAGCTGAAACGGCTAGTATAAACCGATTCATCCCGTTATATGTTTTATCGGTTTTAAAATTGTATTGTTCAAATAAAGATGGATGGTTAGGGTTATTAAAGACATGAAGATTACCATTATTAATTTCCGTTAAGATATAATCAATTACTTCTTGACGTTTCGCTTCAATTTTATCAATCCCAGATATAATTTGTTTACTCAACGCCATATTCTTCATCCTCCACATCCATTTCAAAATCATCTGGTGAAATACCATCTAATAAACTTTCAGAAATGAATAGCTTATCAGGTGAATTGACTAATTCTCCTGTATCCTCATTAATTAATTGAATTGTTTTTCTTTCTGGCATCATACTTCCTCCTTAATATATTAATAATTAAAATAATAAAACAATTTATATTTTTATTGTTTTAACGTTTTAGTACCATCTATTGTGGTAACAGATTGAATAGTAATAGATACTAATACACGATTATTCTTAATTGCATCCGCTAATAACTCTTGTGCCTTATCAGTGTAATTCACATCTTTATCATAAGAAATAGTAGTAGAGCCTTTAGCAATGTCAATTGGTAACTCTTTGATGATAGTTCCTGTATTTTTATCAGTAAAAGTTATAATCACTTTTGCAGAATCTACTTTAGGATCTAATGAGATTGGTGCATCTATTTTAAGTTTAGATTTTAACTTAAACAAATTTTCCTTTTCCTCTTTAGATAGATTAAATAGTTCTTTAGGCGTTAACTCTGGTTTAGGTAAATCTTGAATTGATACAGTTGGATTACCAATTCTAATTAACTTATTAAATAGAGTAGTTGTATTTCTGTTTTCTTCAGTTAAATTTTGCTTATAATCCACTAAACGGGTTTTAATTACCGTATCTGCTGCAATAAGTTGATCAAGCATCCATCTATGTTCTACTTTTTTTAGGCGAATATGAATTACATATTTTACATCTTTTTTGTTTGTATCATGAACAGTTAAATCTAAGATAGGAGTATCTGATTTTTCTTTTGTTAAATGAATGGACTCAAATTCCAAATCATTAATACCAAGCATTTGAATCCCTTTAGTTATAATATTTTTTGCATCACCGGTATACATAACTTTGTGATTATCTTTAATATTACTAAGAATATTTTCTGCTACATCAGCTACCATTTGTTCACGATTGATACTATCTGATAACGCATCAGCACCATTAGCCCAATCTTCAACTTTAACATTTAATAGAGAAGTCGTTTTAGCCGTTTCATCAATTAAGTTATACAGATTGACATATTTATATACGGTATCTCTATCGCCATTTTGAATGGCTGTATTTAACTGTTCAATCATGTATTCAGGGCTTTGCTTAATAACGTGATTATCATAATAATTGTATAGTCCGATAGCTACAACTAAGCCAACAGTAATAGCAGCTATTTTCCGTCCATGTTTATTCCAAATAGGACGGGCTTTTTTTCCTAATTGTTCTAAATTCATTGTGGCCTCCAAGGGCTTATATTCATACCTATATTATATCAATAGTTAAAAATATTATTATATTAATATTTTATACAATAAATTATTTTATTAATTAATTTTCTAAACTTAATAATTGACTATACCTATCAGAAATAGCATTTACATAATCAATAGTTTCTCCATAAGGTGGAACACCACCATATGCATCAACAGAACCAGGACCTGCATTATATGCTGCAAGCGCATAAGTAGCTTGCCAGTCAGAACCACTATAACGTTTTAGATTATCAGCTAAATAACGAATACCAGCTTCAATATTTTCATATTTATTATATGGATTTAATCCATACATCGCTGCTGTATCTGGCATTAATTGAGCGATTCCTACAGCACCTGCATTAGAAATTGCATTTTGATTAAAACTACTTTCTTGTTCAAATGTAGCTGTTACAAGTAATGGATCAACTCCCATTTGTTCACAATAATACAAAATAGCATTTGCTGTATCATCATTTCCAACTGTACTATATACAATTTCATTTGGTGTCATTGCATAGCAGCTATAGCTTGAAAATATTAATGTAAATATTACGGCTCCCATTTTTTTTGTTAAATTCATTTGATATATCTCCCTCACAAAAAAAACTGCATATTAAAATATGCAGATAGAATATATCAAAATATATTTATTAAATTATACCTCAAAGGGTTTATATTCTATCTGCATAAATTAAACTTAAAAATATATTTATCGTTTAGCAATTTGCATTACAATTAAAAAGAAATTAATAGCACTAAGAACTGTAATTATAAATCCTTGCGTACCTGGATCTAGTTCACTAACAATAATCCCTAATAAAAAAATGGATGATAATGCTATAAAGCATACGGCTAAAAGAATAATAATCTTAAATAATGTTTTTTTAGTATTAGTAATTGATTCAAAACGATTTCTACTAATCACAATAGCCGTAAAAATTATAAGTATTAATAAAATGATTAATAAAAGCATATGTATTTATTTCCTCATGGGTTTATATTCTTCAAATTTATTTTTGACTTTAATAGAATTCATTTTTACAATGATTAATTGCTAAAATAGGATCAATATTATATTTTTCAACAAATTGTGTTAATAAGTTAGATTTAATGAACTTTAGTTCATTAGAATTATTTGTTGGTGCTCTTAAATACAATTGGCTTAATTCATCCTGACCAACTAAAACATCTAATGGAATTTGGAAATAAGTAGCTATCATTAATAATTTATTATATCTAGGAAAAGTTTTTCCACTAACATATTTACTAATAAGAACTGGTGAAACATGAACTACATCAGCTAATTCACGTTGTAGAATTCCATCACGATCCATCAGTTGTCTTAATCGTACTTTAAAAATTAATTTACTCATTTCCAATGCAACCTGGAATTGATTACTTGGCAAAATTATTTCTCCTTTCAAACTAACTAAAAAATAATATCATGACTTAAATAAATATGTTATTATTAATGTACTTATTTCTACAATTAAGAATTCGTATATATAGTATATTATTAGTAACTACAAGAAAGTTTAAAAGCAAAAAAAATATTATTAAAAATGCCTCTTGGGCTTATATTCAAATACTTTAAACACGTTTAAGATTGTTGTTGAATTAATCAACAACAATCTTTTTATGTAGTAAGTTCATATTTATCAAAATCATAAAAATATAATTACATTATACTATATAACAATTGAAAAGACAGCTATATAAACCGAATTTTTATGATTATGATTTTGAATTTATTTTTTCACTTTTTCGACGTTTTTTCGAGCCAAACTTAGGCTTTTGTAATAATATTTTTTCTTCTGGTCGTTCAAAAATATATTCTATATTTAATTGAGTTGCTAATTTTTCTGTTTGTCTACGTAAGTTAATACGCATATTAGCAAGTAATTTTCTACTTGAAGAAGGTGATAATGCATAACCTTTAGCAGATACAAAAGTGTCTCCAAATACAGGAATTATTCTTTTAGTTTTTTCCTGTAATATCTCTGTATTTTCTTTTCTAATAGTTCCAAAAATAATTCTATGAGATCCTTTAGCAACTGCTGCTCCATAATTTTTATGCATTATCAATTCCTCTATTTTATAAAAACACGAGGTGTTTAGCCGAGTGTTTTTGCTTGATTATATAAATTCGCTATGTTAACAGGTATTGTAGAGCCAGAGCAGAGCAGAAAACTCCCTCCCTACAGATGTATTATTACTATAAAATGATTATTATAAAATACAACTGTAGGAAGGAAGAGGGGTAATAACAGGCACCGTGTCGCCGTCGCATTGCTATCAATCCCTGACTCCTGGCGTTTCCACCATCTAGTTTCATTGTTTCTCAGTTCTGCCCAAGTACTCCACTAGATCTCCATGCCCGTAAGCATCAGAACATCCACCCAGACCGTTTTGGCCGTCATCGCCCTTGTAGCAGAATCTACCAGGGATTAAAGACTCTTATCAGAATGGCTTATGTTCCTAGCTACTGCCCAATTTTTACTTGTGAGCAATCAAGGTGGAGTTTTACAAGTATTTCCCTACTACCTTGGTTCCGTCTAATATTAACGACGTGTTCTCTTATTATATTGTAATACAGCCTATACTTATAAATCTACCGATATAAATCTAATGCTTTTGTTAACTGCTTTTTTCTAAAACGCCTATATATAAATCCATATGAGTTCATAGCTTTCCATAATTCTATTAAAATATCTTCTATTTTGAGTTCTGAATTGTTTTTCCATGTTTTCATATAACTTTTATTGCTAATAGCCGATAAAATCTCATATAGCTCAAAATTTTGCGGTGTAAAGTAAAAAAAATATTTTAAATCACCAAGCATAGCATAATTATTATTATGTAGTTTGCGATATTCTTGATTTAATCTTTCACAAAATTGATGATCAAACTTTACGCTGCTATCTTTCATAAAATCCCTCTCTTTTAGTTAACTTATGAACACTCTATAAATTTCTCTATAATTATAAAGCATTTATAAATTAGCTATAAATGAACTTTGATGATAAATTACAAACTTTCATGATAAATTACAAATTATTATATAAAACAAAAAGCTAGTGACTACACTATTGTAATCACTAGCTTAAAACATCCTATGTATGGTATACTAACCTCCATAGAACAAGTAAAAGCGGATTAGTAGTGTTCTTACTAATATCGCCCTATGAAGAAGGTTCCCGCCAACTCCATAGGACTTGTTCTTTTTATTTTTT
>CAUUEM010000025.1:0-11754 GCA_963544045.1 uncultured Gemella sp.
GTGCTTGAATTTTCTTCATCCATGCATCAAAAATTAATGGAGCTGCTTCATCTTTGTTATCAATATTATCCCAAGAACTTAATTTATCATATACTTCATTTTTGGAAACTTTATCTTTATTTACATTTTTCAAAAGATTAGTTAAAAATTCTTTGGCATAAAGATTTTTGGTATCCATCTGTAATTTTTTCATATCATCTGCAGTCAGATCATTCTTTTCAGATAGTACTTCATCAATACGCGCTTTTCTATATGGCTGTGCCCAAACATTTGATGTATGATAATCAGTTTTTACTGTTTCAGTATTAGCTGTCGCTATAAATCCTTGTTCTGGATTTACAATTTTTGGAAGTTTATCATACGAAATATATCCAGTCCAACCATACTCACTGCTGTACCCTGGAACCGGTAAATTTCCATTACCTTTTTTTCTAATTGGAACATTACCATTTGATTTATAAGCAATATTCCCTTGATTATCCGCAAAAACAAAGTTTTGAGCTGGAGCTTTAAAATTCTCTAAAGCTTTTTCGAACTCTTCCCAGTTTTTAGCTTTATCTATATTTAAAATTGCTTCTAATTCCTGAGTAGACTCAAGAGCTGTCCATTGCATAGAAAAACTAGTGTTTTCATTGCCCAATGGTTTTAATAAAAAGTCTATTATTGGACCGTGTTTAGTATTAACAACCTCAAATTGTTCATCATCTTGACCTTTTACTTTTATTGAATATTTATCTACTTGAGCATCATAATATTTACCATCATATTCAAACTTATATGGGTTGTCTGATTGTCTTCTCTCAATATATAAGTCTTGAACATCTGGACCAAAATTAGTTACACCCCAAGCAATATTTTCATTGTGACCTAATATAATACCAGGGATACCAGGGAAAATAACCCCTGATACCTTGTGATCTGGTGTAGATAGAGTCATTTGATACCAAACTGATGGGGTTGATAACCCTAGATGCGGATCATCAGCTAACAAAGGTTTACCTGATTTAGTTTTCTTACCTGATACAACCCAATCATTACTACCATTTTCCATAGGTGGTCTTTCTATTTTTGCTGTATCTTTGTTTATATTAGCATTAGCAGTTAAGTTAGCTTTAATAATCTCTTCCGAATTTGGATTTTTAGAAAAACTCTCAGGCAGAAGTTGTTTTAAATTTTCTTCTCCTAGATTATTTAAAATCCAATTATTGAAACTCTGATGATCCCAGTGACCACCTAAGTCATAAGCCATATATTTACCGATAGTTAACGAATCGATAGCAGTCCATTTTTCTGGCTCGTATCCTAATAAAGAAAATTCATATGAAAGTTTTTTGTCTCTTTTAGCTTCTTCAATATATGCATTTACACCTTCTGCATAATAATTCAGAATTTTTTTAGCTGATTCTGAATATCCATCATATGATTTTTCTGCAGCTTTTCTAAGAGAAAATACTAAATACTTCTTATCAGTTTCTATCGCTGCTTTTCCAACAACCTCTGATAATCTTCCACTTGCTTGTCTTCTAGCTAAATCCATCTGAAATAATCTATCTTGAGCATGAACATATCCTTGGGCTTTATATAAATCCGCTTCATTTTTAGCTTCAATCGTAGGTATTCCATTTTGATCACGATGTACTTTTACATCATTATCTAACATAGCAACTTCTACTTTCCCTTCAACGGTTGGTAAAGACTTATGTACAAAATAATACCCATATCCACCTACAATTACTAATAAAGACAAAATAATTATAGTTAATCTTTTTGCAAATTTAAATACTTTATTTTTCATAGGTTCTCCTTGATTTTTTATAATTAGTGTATATAAAATTATATTAGTATTATAAAAAATTTGCAAATCTACTTTTACTTAAAAAACTTTGTATTTAGCTCTCTTATTTATAACTAAACTCTGTTTAATCGTACAAAGTAGAGTATAGAAATCCCTATTAGCACCCCAAAGTATATTACCTTATTATTTTTAAAACTTACTAAATTAATAAGAATATAATTATAATCATATAGCTTTTCTTTAATATATTTTATATTTTTATAAAAATTTTCAAAAAAAAGATTTAAAGGATACCTTCCTTTAAATCTTTTAAATTTAATTATTTTATTTCTCTATTCCTTATTAAAATTATTCTAATTCCAAGATAGAAGTAGATAATACAACTAATAAACAATATTCCTAAACTAAAAATTAATAATAGAATACTATATACTAAAAACAGAAAAGCTGCTATGTTATGGTGTATTCCTTTTTTAAAAATAACAAACATTAACAGTAAAAATAAAATTACTAGCATAGCAAAATATAACCAAGATAATTGCCCCATAACTTGGAAGATATAATGCAAATCTTTTGTAGATACATTTGCACTATCTTGTGTCAATCTTGTCTGTTCACGGATTTGATCAACAATACGAGTTCTTAAATATTCATTTCCCACATAGTCCTTAAAACTATTAATCATTCCACCTATAAATACTATATACGCAATATAAACTATACTAGAAATAATTATAAGAATTTTCTCTACTTTATCAAACTTCATTTTCTATTTTTCACCTTTTTCTTTACACTTTGAACAAGTTCCATAAAATGATAATGAATTATCTTGAACTTCAAATGAATACTCTTTTTTCATATATTCTATTAATTTATTAAACAAAGTATTTGAAACTGTTTCAATAGTATTACACCTTGTACAAATAAGATGATGATGTAAAGTTCCATCTATCGATTGTCTTAAATGATATTTCGATACACCATTACTAAATGATATTTTTTCTAAAATTTTCAATTCATAGAAAATATCTAGTGTTCTATATACAGTAGCTATTCCTATATCTGGTGTTGTTTCTTTTAAAATAAAATATAACTCCTCTGCACTAAGGTGTAGTTCACTATTATCCACTAATATTTCTACAATTTTCTCTCTTTGTGGTGTTAATTTATATGGAGATTTTTGAATAATTTCTATTATATCATTATATATACTCATATACTATTTCGTGCCTTTCCTATTTTTTAAATACATCAACGCTAGCATTGTTTTACTATCAGTAATAGTATTATCATCTAATAGTTTTAATGCATCCTCTACTTTATACTTCTTCAAATTAACAAATTCGTCCTCATCCGGATTTTGTTCACCTGCATATTCTAGACCATCAACATAGAAGATAGTAATAACTTCAGAACTATATCCTAACGCGACATGAACATCAAAAAGTTTTATTAGTTGATCTTCTGTAACCTCATATCCAGTTTCTTCTTTTAATTCTCTTATCGCTGATAATTTTTTATTATCTTCACCTGGTTCTAACTTCCCTGCAGGTATTTCTAAAGTTACTTGCTCTATCGCTTTTCTATATTGTTCAACTAAAATAACTTCATTTTCTTTAGTAATAGCTAATACAGCTACTGCACCACGATGATTAATTAGTTCACGAGTTGATGTCCCCCCGTTCGGCAAACTAACCGTGTGTACTTCTACATCAAGAACCTTCCCTTTAAATATTTCTTTAACTTCTATTGTTTTTTCTTCTAAATCTCTTCCCATAATTGGCTCTCCAAATTAAAATTTATACTTATCAAAATCATGTGCTATATATACCTCAGATGATTGTATATCTTCTATAACTTCATCTTCCATACTCTTGTCATATCTAGCACTTATATGTGTTAAAAATACTTTTTGTGCCTTACTATCACTTAACATTTTATGTATATCCGTTATACATAAATGAAAATTTTTTCTAGCATGACTCTCATCAGCAGCACTCAAGTAAGTACACTCTGTAATAATTATATCACTATTTTTTACAACATCGTCTAATCTGTTGAAGTACTTAGTATCCGGTATAACAGCTATTTCTTTTCCTGGTTTATCTTCGGATAGAAAATCACTAGAGTTATATATCTTTCCGTTATACTCAAACTGATCTTCTTCTTTTATTTTTTTATAAAATGGTCCTGGTTTTATCCCTAATTTCATTAATTTTTCAGCATTCAAACTACCTTTTTGTTTTTTAAAAATTATTTTGTAACCAAAACACTTAATATTATGCATTACTGGATACGCGTAAACCTCAACAGTTTTACTATCTATTATACACGCTTCCTCAGAAATTTCAATGTATTTAATGCTGTAAGTAAGTGAACAAAATGTGAACTCCAAATTTTGTTCTATAAATTCTTTTATTCCTTTTGGGCCATATATAATAACTTCTGATTCTTTCTTATCTAACAAAAAACTTCTAGATGATAAAAATCCTATAAGCCCCAAAACATGATCAGCATGAAGATGACTTATAAATATTCTTTTTATTTTTGTAGGTTTTATATTTGTTTTTAAAATCTGATGTTGCGTTGCTTCACCGCAGTCGAACATCCAGCATTCTTTTAATTCTTGCATAAAATCAAAAACAAAGCTTTGGGTATTTCTAAATTTTGCAGGAAGCCCAGCTCCTGTACCTAAAAATTGTACTTCCATTTATAGTCCTCTACATAATTATTCTATCTTTTATAACTTAACTACAAAAATTTGTGCATCTTGTAGGCAAGTTATCACATGTGCTACTCCTGCAGGAATTTCAAGCAACTCAAATTCGTTTACTATTTCAACTTGTTCTTCATATGCAACTGTGATTTTCCCACTTATATTTAATAATAAAATAGTTCTATCATTACTATATGAATCAGTTTGATTCCCTGTTTTTAAATTCATATGTACTACTTGATATTTCTCATTTTCTAATATGATTCCACCTAATAAAGCATTTTTGTCTAATTTTATTTTTTTCATGTCATTATCTTCCTTTACGTTTATATAATCCATCTTCTTCAATCATTATTATTTTATTTTTAAATAGTCTACCAACAGCACGTTTAAAGCTGCCTTTACTCATTCCAAAAACAGCTTTTATATCTTCTGGAGATGATTTATCTGTAAATTCACAGTAACCGTTATTTTCAATATAGTCTAGTATAGCCTGACCATCTGCATCCATTCTTTCATGCGCACGTGGTAAAAATGAACCATTAATTTCTCCGTTATCTTTTATACCAATAACTCTTAATGTAACTTTTTCTCCTAAACGAGGTTCAGTATTCCTTTCACTCTCATGAACGAAAATTTTGTATCCATCTTTTGAAAGTAGAAAAGTCCCAACTCTCATTAATCTATAAGGATATGCTTCTATATCTTTATTTTTCATATTTTTTTCCGCTTTTGAATAAAGCGACGCTACTACTGTTTCCGTAGCTAGACGGGCAAATAATTGTCCACTATAATCACGGCGTAAAGTAATGAATAACTCATCACCTTCTTTTGGCCAAACACTTCTTACTTTTGGTAAGTCTTCGCCTAATAGTGAAATTTCACGTGAGAAACCTATATCTAATCCCACTCTATCTTCTTCTACTTTAACTACCTTACTAAATGCATACTCACCATATGTAACTTCTGGAATATTAGGTGTCGTAAATAACTTTCCACTTCGCGATGGATAAACAAACATCGAGTATTCTTCTCCTATTTCAAAGTCATCTAAACTATCAACGTCTGATTCATTACAACTTATCTCTTCGTCATTTGGTCCTTTAAATACAAGAGAAGAACTCTTTTTTTCTATTAGTTCTAAAAAATGAACCTCACCGGTTATAAATTTATTTTCTTTTTCCATGTAATACCTCTTTCTTAATTTGCTTTATTTAGACTTTATTCTTTCCATAAAAAAAGGTTGATAACCTAATATCAACCTTTAAGCTTTCGGTAAAAGCAGTATCAGGACATACTTACTTAACCATATTCTTTATTTGTTTTAATTGATTTACTCTTATCTCTTTAGGGAGAAACCTTCTTATTTCGTCTTCATTATATCCTACTTGCAATCTCTTATCATCAACGATGATTGGTCTTCTAAGCATCCCTGGATTTTCTTGAATAATTTTATATAGCTGCTGTATTGACATACTCTCTATATCAAGATTCAATTTTTGAAAAGTTTTCGATCTAAAAGAAATAATGTCTTCTGTTCCGTGCTCTGTAATAGATAAGATGTTTTTAATCTCGTCTGTTGTCAAAGCTTCTGAAAAAATATTTCTTTCAACAAATTCTATTTCATTTTCAATTAGCCAAGCTTTTGCTTTCCTACAAGAAGTACAACTAGGCGATGTAAACAATGTAACAACCACCAGCACTCACACTCCTCTATAAAAATAACATTAATATTTTTATAATTCTATATACTACTTTATTATACTACATATATCGTCCTTTGGCAATATCATATTGAAGAAATATTTTAAATTGTCAACTAAAAATACCTGAATCTTTTGTATATTCTATTCTAATCAAAAACATTAATAAAACGCTAATTTACAATAATTCTTACGAATTTCACTAACACATTATATTACATATAATTAAAATATAAATTAAATATTTTGTATAAATCATTATAATAATTTATTCACTTTTTATTTCACTAAAAATTGACAAAATATGTATTATTATGATATCATATTCTTATGCCAGCATGGCGGAATTGGCAGACGCACTGGACTCAAAATCCAGCGATGGCAACATCGTGCCGGTTCGACCCCGGCTGCTGGTATATTACAATCTTTTAAAAAAGACTCGAGGTTAATTTCGAGTCTTTTTTCTTTTATTAAACAAATAAATGAGTTGGCTATTTTGCTTTACAAGATACTTTCTCTATGATACTATTATGTATAACAAGATAGCTTTATAAATACTATTTTTAACTTATCGAAAGGAGGCTCCAATGGAAATTAATACTTCCCAAATATTAAAAGGAACTTTGGAAGCATGCATATTGCAATTAATTAAAAATCAAGATATGTACGGTTATGAAATTACCGAACAACTTTCTAACTATGGGTTGGATATGGTAGCTCAAGGAACTATCTATCCTTTGCTTTTAAAATTAGAAAAAGAAGAACTAGTTACAAGCTATCTAAAAGAAAGTAACTTTGGGCCACCTAGAAAATATTATTCTATAACCAAACAAGGAGAAGAATATGTATTTTCATTTAAAAATACATGGGGTAATATCAGTGAAACTATAAACAGTATTTTGAAAATGTAATTTAGTTTATAAAGGGGAAAACATTATGAATATAACTAATCTATTAGAGTACAATAACAAGCTAAGACTACAACTTAATGAGGATAATAAAAAATACTATGAAGAACTTCTAGTTGCTTGTCGAGCAAAAGGTATAACTTCTAGAGAAGCTGAATTAGAAATTCAATTACTAGAGATATTGCAAGATTTAATTTCGTATCAAAATAAAGGTAAAAATTTTCATGAAATTTTTGGAACAGATATAAATAAACTATCTAATTCTATAATTGATTCTTTACCAAAGGAAAATAAAGTAATAGTATTCCGCTTTATTTTAGCTTACATCTTAATCACAATAGTAAGTTTTTTACTACCTTCGGTTTATACAAATAGCATACAGCCCTACTTAGCAGTCCTTTCAATTTTAACGCTATTTTTAGGTGCTGCAATATGTTTCTATTTAATACTTTATAAAAAAACAGAAAGAAATAAATGGATAGTTTATTTTATATCTCTTGGTATATTTGAAATATCTTTATTTCTAGTTCCAATTTTGGAAAAATTAAATATCTTTCCTCATTGGCTGACTATAACTATTTCCCTTTCAAGTAATCTTATATATATTTATACTATTTTTAGTCTATTTTCGATTGTTTATATATATTTAACATTTAAGAAATATTACTCAAAAAAGATATAATCTACTATGCTCGATAATTAATATATCGAGCTTTTTTAATATAGTTCACCTATGGCAAATAATTTTATTTTATTAATAAGAATTTTATTCTTGAATAATTTTTTTAAAGCTGTTATAATTGTAAAATACATTTTGAAAGGAAGCTACTTATATGAATAACTCTATTTTTGAAAAGTTAAAAAAAGCTGAACATGGTGCAAGACTTAGTATATTCTCATACCTACTGCTTACACTTTTAAAATTGGGGGCTGGTTTTTTCTTCCGTTCTTCTGCATTAGTTGCAGATGGAATAAATAACGCAACTGACGTTATTTCATCCATTTGTGTTCTTATTGGATTAAAAATTTCAAGAAAACCTGCGGATGAAGATCATCTTTATGGACATTTTCGCGCAGAATTAATTTCAACATTAATAGCTTCATTTATTATGCTTTATGCTGGTATTGAAGTAGTGATATATGCAGTAAAAAAAATTATAACTAAAAGCTATGAACAACCTAGTATGTTATCTGCAGTTACAGCTGTTGTTGCTAGTATAATTATGTTTTCTGTGTACTTTTATAATATTAGACTGGCAAATAAACTTGGAAGCAAGTCTTTAAAAGCAGCTGCTTTAGATAACCTAAGTGACGCTTATGTATCAATTGGTACATTAGTTGGTATTATCGCAACATATATAGGTATACCTATCGCTGACTCAATAGTCGCTATATTAGTAGGTTGCTTAATTATCTATACAGCAATAAGTATTTTTAAAGAATCTACTCATATACTAACAGATGGTGTTGATGCTGAAGTTATTGAGAAGGTTGAGTCTATCGTTAAAGACATAGAGGGTGTTATTTCTATCGTTGATATAAAAGGAAGAACTCATGGCCTATTGTACTTTATTGATATTACAGTAACAGTAAATCCAGAATTAAATGTTAGGCAAAGTCATGATATAACTATAAAAATAGAAAAAGCACTCGCTCGTGAGTTTTATTACTGTGAAACTTTAGTTCATTTAGAACCACACGGTATTAATTGTCATCCAAATCATTAAAATCAATCTTTTTATTCTAAGTTATTTTAGAGGCAAGGTAAAAGATTGATTTTTTATTTTACCCAGTAAAACTACAGCAACAGCATATGTTTGACAAATATTTATGCTAAAAGTATAATTATTGTACATATAAAAAGATACTAATTATACAGTATCAAGCGTAAAATAATTTGAAAATTTGATTAAAAATAAAGTTGAAATTCTAAAACAAGAGGATTATTATGACACATGCTAAAGCAATATTTTTTGGTGAACATGCAGTAGTCTATGGACATGAGGGAATTACTATTCCATTACCAGAGATGAAAATAGATGTTACACTTGAAAATACTAATGAAATTCAACACAGAGACGATATTTTAGCGTATATCGCAGATACCTGTGAAATTGATAGTAAGACAAAAATTAATATTAATAGTACCATTCCAGTTGGAAGAGGATTAGGTTCATCAGCTGCTCTTAGCATAGCTATTGCTCGTGCTAAAGGTATAACAAAAGCAAAAATAAGAGAAATCGCTGATAAATGTGAAAAGTTTATTCACGGGAATCCTAGTGGAATAGATGTAAATCAAGTACTTAGCGATACTCCCCTTCTTTTTTCTAAAGAACACGGAGCAAAACAACTACCTTTTTCTCTTGATAGCTACTTATTAATTATTGATACTGGTGTTGTAGGTATTACAAAACATACTTTAGAACACGTAAAGAATAATTTAAAAACATATAAACCATATATAGACGAACTAGGAAATATTACTAAAAAAGTAATCAAACCTTTAAAAGAAAAAAATATAGACCTTATTGGAGAATATATGTATAAAGCACATTCGCTGCTTCAAAAAATTGGTGTTAGCCATGAGAAAAATGACGAAGTTGTAGAGTTGTGTAAAAATAACAATGCTAAAGGTGCTAAGTTAACTGGTGGTGGCGCTGGTGGTTGTTGCATTTGCCTATGCGATACTAAAGAAAATGCATTAAAAATTCAGGATGAACTAAAAGAGAAAGGATATTTATCATGGATGGTTACAGTTTAGGTTATGCTAATATAGCCTTAGTTAAGTATTGGGGAAAGAAGTCTAAAGACCCTGTTCTACCGTATAACCCCAATATTTCTTTAAGATTAAATAATTTATTATCAAAAACAAAAATTGAAAAAAGCTTATCAAATGAAGATGAATTCTATATTAACGATGAAAAACAGGGACCTGAAGAAGTAAACAAAATGATTAAATTTATTTCTAAATTTACTCCTGTTGATAGAGAAAAAATTTGCATTAAAAGCTATAATACTGTGCCAACTGCAGCCGGACTTTCATCTAGTTCTAGCGGCACAATGGCATTAGTTTTAGCCTGTAATGAATATTTTAAATTAAATAAATCAACTCAAGAAATGATAGAAATCGCAAAAGAAGGTTCTGGTTCTTCTTGTAGAAGTTTTTATAAACTTGCTGCATGGTTAGAAGATGGTAGCGTAGAAGAACTTTCTTGCAAACTAGATTTTGGTATGATGGTTCTTGTAGTGAACGAAGATAGAAAGAAAATTTCAAGTCGTGTAGCGATGGAACAATGTGTACAAACATCAACAACATTCGCTTCTTGGGTAGAAAAAGCAAAGAAAGATTTTGTCTTAATGAAAGATGCACTTAAAGAAGCGGACTTTGAGAAAATTGGAGAAATAACAGAAAGTAATGCATTAGCTATGCATGAAACAACTACTACATCTTCTCCTAGTTTTACATTTTTAACTGAAGAAAGTCACCGTGCAATGGACATAGTTAAACAACTTCGTTCACAAGGTTATAAATGCTACTTCACTATGGATGCCGGGCCAAATGTTAAAGTATTATATTTAAAAGAAGATCAAGAAAAACTATATGAGGAAATTTCAAAATTATGGAACAAAAAAATAATCTTATGCATGGAGTAGCTTTTGGAAAGTTATACCTTGCAGGTGAATACGCTATATTAGAAGACTATTCTAAAGCACTTCTTACCAGCGTTCCACAAAAAATAGTTACTACCGTAGAACCTAGTGAGATAACTACTATTTTTGATACACTACACAATATTACTGTTGATCTTTATGAAGATAATAAGAACTTTACTATGATTCAACAGTTTATTCTGTTTTTAAATAAGTATACAAATAGCGAAAAAACTTATTCAATAAAAATATATAATGAATTACATAGTAACAATAAAAAATATGGCTTAGGTTCTTCTGGAGCAGTTTTAGTTTCAATCGCAAAAGCTATTTTAACTTTTGAGAATATTCCTTTTAATACCGAAACTATTTTTAAACTTGTTACATTATACAATTTAACTCATAATATTAGTGGTTCAATGGGTGATGTTGCAGCTTCTTTAAATGAAGGACTTACTTTCTATCAAAAGTTTAATGCTAGTAAACTTAATCATATTATCGGAAGTAAAGACGATATTAAGGAAATAATAAACTCTCCTTGGGACGGGTTAATAATTAAACCTATTTATCCTAAAGCAAAGATTACTATTTTTGCAAGATGGACTGGAGAAGTTGTAGATACCAAAGAACATGTTAAGCTATGGAAAGAGAATAAAGAAAATTATTCTACCGAGTACGTTACTTTCGTTAGCACTTCTAATAAACTAGTTGAACAACTGGCAGATGAACTTGAAAGTGGAAATGAATCGTTTGTATTAAATACGATAACCAAACTTCGTGAAAATCTTCACTATTTAGAAAGTTTCTCTAATATACCAATGGAAACAGCAGCTATGAAAAATTATATAGCTAGCTACCCTGCTGGAAAACAAAGCGGTTCTGGTAGTGGAGATATTGTTTTAGGTTTCAATAGAAATAACGATAACTTCCAACTACAACTTAATTTAGAACAATTATAACTTAGAAAACATGAAAGGATAG
>CAUUEM010000026.1:0-11540 GCA_963544045.1 uncultured Gemella sp.
GATAATAGATCTTCTTTCTCTGCAGCACCTACACAAAATCCGGCTATATCATATTCCCCATCTTCGTAGAAACCTGACATTTCAGCTGTTTCTCCACCTACAATTGCACAACCTGCTTGAACACAACCTTCTGCCACACCTTCTACAATAGATTCTACTTGTTCTGGATAGTTCTTTCCAACAGCTAAATAATCAAGGAAAAACAATGGTTGAGCACCCTGTGCAAGTATATCATTAGCACACATTGCAACAACATCTATACCAATAGTATTATGAATATCAAGTTCAAATGCTAGCTTAAGCTTTGTTCCAACACCATCAGTACCACTTACTAGTACTGGATTTTTATAATTATATGCACTTAAATCAAAAGCACCACCAAAACCTCCTATTGCTGAAAGCATACCAAGGTTTTTAGTTCTTGCAACATGTTTTTTAATTAGTTCTACTGATTTATAACCAGCTTCTAAACTAACACCACTCTCTTCATATTTCTTACTCATTATTTGTTCCCCTTTCTTTCAAAAAGTTTTTTTGTAAATCAGTCATCGAATTTATATATGATTCTTCATAATCGTATAATCCTGCAACGTAATGTCCATTAAAGCAATCCATACATAGACCTGTATAAGGTCCTTCATAATTTAAACCTATTGATTCTATTAATCCATCTTCACTTAGAAAACCTAAAGAATCAGCTCCAATAATTTCACATATTTCTTCTTGTGTTTTATTTGCTGAAATCAATTCCTCTGTTGTTGAAATGTCAATTCCATAGAAACTTGGAAAAATTAACGGTGGTGCCGCAATTCTTACATGGACTTCTCTTGCCCCTGCTTCTTTTAATAATTGCACTATACGTTTACTTGTAGTTCCTCTTACAATAGAATCATCAACAAGCACAATACTTTTTCCTCGTACTACACTTTTAACTGCTGATAACTTCATTCTAACACCTTGTTCTCTTAATTCTTGAGTAGGTTGAATAAATGTTCTGGCAACATACTGATTCTTTATAAGTCCCATTTCATAAGGTAATCCACTTGCCTCAGCATATCCACTAGCAGCAGATAACGAAGAGTTTGGAACACCTATAACCATATCTGCATCAGGAGTTGGTTGTTCTTTTGCAAGACGTCTACCTGTTTTTTTTCTTGCAGTGTGCACATTGACTCCAGCAATATCTGAGTCAGGTCTTGCAAAATATACATATTCCATTGCTGCAATCGCTACTGAGGTATCATCTGTATATTTCTCTAGTCTAATTCCATTATCATCAATAATAACTAATTCACCAGCCCCAACATTGCACACAAATTCTGCACCTACAACATCGATTGCACATGTTTCACTAGCCGCAACATAAGCTCCATTTTTCATTTTTCCAATAGCTAATGGTCTTAGACTGTTAGGATCTACTGCACCATATAATCCATCTTTTGTAAGGATAAGAAAAGTAAAACCACCTTTAATTTGGTTTAAACTTTCTTTAATTTGTTCTTTAAGAGTCTCTTTTGAACTTCTGCGAATTAGATGAATTAATACCTCAGTATCAGAAGATGAATGGAATATTGCTCCATCTTTTTCTAGCTCTCTTCTTAATGATTTAGCATTAATTAAATTCCCATTATGACAAAGTCCAATGCTCATATCATAAAAATGAAATAGAAATGGTTGTATATTTTGAATATTGTTACTTCCAGATGTTGCATATCTTACATGCCCAATTGCACTTGACCCAGTTAATCCTTCTAGTTTTTCTTTATTTTTAAAAACTTCAGAAACTAAACCTAAATCTCTATGTCCATTCAAGATTTTTCTATCTGTTGCAACTATTCCTGCTCCTTCTTGTCCACGATGTTGTAAACTATGTAATCCGAAATAAGTAACATTACTTGCTTCTGGATGTCCCCATATTCCAAACACACCACATTCTTCATTAAGCCCTCGCATCTTCTAATCTCCTTAATACTTCTTCGTAAGCTTCCATTACAGAACCTAAGTCTCTTCTGAATCTATCTTTGTCCAGTTTTTCGTTTGTATCTTTATCCCATAAACGACATGTATCTGGAGAAATTTCATCAGCTAAAATAATTTTACCATTTTTATCTTTTCCAAATTCTATTTTAAAATCAACTAAAACTAGATTGGCTTCTAAATATAATTTTTGTAAAAGTGAATTAATTTTTAGTGCTTGTTCTTTAATATTAGCAAGTTCATCTTCTGTAACTATTTCTAGTGCAACAGCATGATCATCATTTATTAAAGGATCATTTAGTTCGTCATTTTTATAACTCAACTCAAATACTGGTTTTTTAAGTTTTTTACCTTCTTCAAGTCCATATTTTTTTGCCATTGAACCAGCTACAATATTTCTAACAATAACTTCTAACGGAATTATAGTGACATGTTTACAAATTTGATCAGTTTCATTAACTTTTTTTATGAAGTGAGTTTCAACTCCTGATTTTTCAAGATATTCAAAGATAAGTGAAGTTATAGTATTATTAAACACACCTTTGCCTTCGAATTCTTCTTTCTTAACTCCATTAAATGCTGTAGCACTATTTTTATAATGTACATAAATTTCATCATTATTTTCACATTCAAATAATTGTTTTGCTTTTCCTTCATATAATAATTTCATTTTATTTTTCCCCTTTGAAATAATTCACACCATTTTTAAAGATATCTTGCTTAACTTTTATTGTATTTGTTTTGTATAAAGTATCACCATATCTTTCACTATGACCCATTTTTCCTAATATTAGTCCATCTTCACTTACTAATCCTTCAGCTGCTAATAATGAACCATTTGGATTGAATTTACCATTTAATGTAGCATTACCATTAAAATCACAATACTGGAATGCTACCAAATGTTTAAATTTATCAATATTTAATCCTACTACTTTACCTTCACCATGACTGAATACTATCTCATGCTCATCACCAATATTAAAGTCCTGTAACCAAGGTGAATTTGTATTTGAGACTCTAGTAAAGGCAGTTGTTGAAATATGTTCGTAACTGTCGTTTCTGTATAAAGTTAGATCCTCTTTATCTAATTCACGTACTTCTCCGTATGGAAGTAAACCTGATTTAAGTAAAGCTTGGAATCCATTACAGATACCTAGTATTAATTTTTTCTCAGCTAAATGTTGGTGTATAGCTTCTTTAACTTTTTTATTTTTTAGGAAGTTAACTATATATTTTGCACTACCATCAGGTTCATCACCACTTGAAAAACCACCTGGGAACATTATAATATGAGATTTTTTAATTTCATTTACAAATTCATCAATTGATTCTTCTATATCATTTTCTCTAGTATTTCTTATAACAACTGTTGTTGGAGAAGCACCTGCATCTATAAATGCTTTTTCACTATCATATTCACAGTTTGTTCCTGGGAATACTGGAATTACTACTTTAACTTCTTCAATATATTCTGGATAGTATTTACGTTCAATATTTTCAGTATGTAAGTTCTCTACTGTACCTTTTTCTTCATTTTGGTAAATTGGATAAATTTCATTCAATGTTGAAGTATATGCATCATAAATATCTTTATGCATAAATACTTCATTATTTATAATAATTCTACTACTTACTCTTCCAATTTCTTCAAATGGTAATTCTGAATTTGCTTCTACTACTATTGAAGCTGGATCAAAATTAAGTATATTTTCTTTATTAACCTCAAAACCTAAGTCATTACCTAATGACATTTTCACTAATGAAGCGGCTAAACTACCTTCTTCTTGAACATAAGCAGATACAATTTTACCTTCTTTAATATATTTATTAACTAATTCATAGTTTTCTACTGTGCTAGCAATATTTGGATAACCTTTTTCATCTTTAACAACTGGGATATAATATAGTTTGTTTCCGACAGTTTTTAATTCTGGAGTTATTACATCATTAATTTTTATTGGGGCACATGCAAATGAAATCAAAGTCTCTACTACATTTAAATCATTAAAAGTACCAGACATACTATCTTTTCCACCTATACTCGGACGTCCAATTTCTTGTTGAGCATAAATACTTCCTAGTAAACTTTGAGTAACTTTACCCCATTTAGTTTCATCTTTACCAAGTTTTTCGAAATACTCTTGGAATGAAAAATATAAGCTCTCTTTTGTCCCACCAACTGCATATACTTTTGCTACTGATTCTAGTACAGCATAAATCGATGATAAGAATGGTGAGTAATGAGATATTTTTGGTATAAATCCATAAGTTAAGATAGTCGCAGTATCACTAGTCGAATGCAATGTAGGCAATGCTTGTACACTAGCTTGAACAGGTGTAAATTTATGTTTTCCAGCAAAAGGCATTAGAACAGTTGAAACACCAATAGATGAATCAAATTTAGATGCTAAACCTTTTTGACAAGTTACATTTAACTCTCCTAATTCTGATAAAATGTTTTTGCGGTTAACTTCTTTATTTTCGAATGGATTATTAGATTTATTATCAACTAATCTAGCTTTTGTATGCTGTCTTACACCACTTGTTTCTAAGAAATCAGCACTCATATCGACTACTTTTTCATTGTAGTAATACATTTCTAATCTTCGTCTATCTGTTACAGTTGCCACATGAGCATATTCAATATTTTCTTTTTCACACTCTTTAACAAAAGTATCATAATCTTTTTTGTCTATAGCAACTGACATTCTTTCTTGTGATTCACTTGTTGCAAGTTCTGTAGCATTTAATCCATTATATTTTGTTAATACTTTATCTAGATGAATTTCAATTCCATCTGATAATTCTCCAATAGAAACACAAACACCACCAGCTCCAAAATCGTTACATTTTTTTATTAATTTTGTAACTTCAGGTTTTCTAAATAGTCTTTGAAGTTTTCTTTCCTCTGGTGCATTTCCTTTTTGTACTTGACTAGACATGGTTTCTAAAGAATCATTAGTATGCTCCACACTAGAACCACTAGCTCCTTGAATACCATCGCGACCTGTTCTACCACCAATCATAACAACAATATCACCAGCAACTAAAGTTTCTCGCTTATAATCACCTTCTTTTACTGCTCCTACAACTGCTCCAACTTCCATATGTTTTGCTACATAGCTATCATCATATATTTCTCTGACAAATGTTGTTGCAAGACCAATTTGATTTCCATATGATGAATTTCCGTGTGCAGTTCCTTTTGCTATTTCAACTTGAGGTAATTTATGTTTTAATGTATCTTCTCTTTTTTGTAGTATATTACCACTACCTGATATACGCATAGCTTGATACACATAGCTACGTCCAGAAAGTGGATCTCGTATTGCTCCACCTATACAAGTACTTGCACCTCCAAATGGCTCTATTTCACTTGGATGGTTATGAGTTTCATTTTTAAATTGAATTAACCAACGTTCATCTCTTCCTTTATTATTAATTGTAGTAAAGAATGAACATGCATTAATTTCTTCACTTACTTCAATATTTTCATCTTTCAAAATACCTACATGATATTTACCGATAATACTAGCCATATCCATTAAAGTAACAGGTTTATCATTTCTACCTAGTTCATCTCTAACTTTTAAGTAGTAATCATAGGCATCTTGCATTTCTTTTCTAAATAGTTCAGATTCAATTTTTACATCATCTAGTACTGTCTCAAAAGTAGTATGTCTACAGTGATCACTCCAGTAACAGTCAAGAACATAAATTTCAGTTTCTGTTGGTATGCGTCCTTCTGTTCTAAAGTATTTTTGAATAAACTCTAAATCTTCAATATTCATAGCTAAAGAAAATTCTTTTTTTAATTCTTCAAGTTTCTCTTTTGAATAATCTAGAAAACCTGTTAATTCTTTTAAAGGCTTAGGTTCAGTATTTAAAGTAAACTCTAATACGCTTAAATCCTTAACACGTGCTTCTATTGGGTTAACCAAATGTTCTTCAATCATTTTTAATTGTTCATTAGCCAACTTCTTATTAAAAATAACTAGCTTACCACTTCTAACAGTTGCTTCACTTTTAGAGTTCAACAACTTCAAACACTGAGTTGCGCTATCAGCTCTTTGATCGTATTGCGCAGGTAAAACTTCATAAGCAAAGTACTTCCCATCCTCTAAATCAATACTTTCAAAAACATCATCAACAACAACTTCAGAAAATACAGAAGTTTTAGCTAGTTTGTATGTTTCTTCATCAATATTATAAATATCATAAATTACATATATTTCAACAGAATCTAAACCTAAAGAATACTCAACATTCAGAGATTCCTTAAGCTGTAATTCTTCCTTATTATATCCTTCACGTTTCCTTACAAAAATTCTCTTGTTACTCATCATTACCTCCTAAAATAACATTTCCGTAAAAATTTATATGACCAATCTTTCTATTTAGCCTTGGTTCTTTCTCGTACAAGTGTAAATATCCTTGTTTCTTAGTGATTAAATCTTTAAAATAACCTTCATCCTGACCAAGGATGTTATATAAAGTTGTTTCTCTATTTTCTATCTTTCCTACTCTTAATCCACAAATAGCTTCAATATGTGCTCTAAATTGACTTTTTGTTGCAGACTGCATAGTAATATGTCCTGAATTATGAACACGAGGGGCTATTTCGTTAAAGACAACTTCTCCATTACTAATAAAAAATTCAACAGTTAAAACACCATAATATTCAATGTTTTCAAGAATTCTTTTAGTATATTCTATTGCCAATTTTTCTTGATTACTTGTTACAGTCGTTGGTACCTTTGATCTATATAAGATATTATTTCGATGTTCATTTTCAACTACTGCTATTATTTGCACTTCATACTTATCTTTGGATGCTACAACAGAAATTTCTTTATCTAACGAAATAAACTCTTCTAATATTGTTTGAGATTCTATTTCCTCTTTTTTAGATATTTTCTTTTGACCTTTTCCATCATACCCAAATCTCAAAGTTTTCATTAGATAAGTTTGGTTTATGTCAATATCTGTATTATATTCAACATGAATATAATTAACTGTTGGGATATCCAGCTTTCTAGCAAATTCTTTTTCATAGTACCTATGTTGAGTAGTTCGTAAAACATCTGAACTCTGTACAAAATTATACTTTTTTTCGAGCTCAGCTAAACTATCAGCATCAATATTTTCAAACTCAAAAGTAATTACATCACTTATCTTGCATAACTCTTCTATCTTCTTATAGTCATCAAAGTTAGCTTCTATAAATTTATCGCTAAAAATTCTAGCACAGCAATCTGGGCTTGGATCTAAAATAGCAATTTTATATCCCATTTCTTTGGCGCTCATAGCTAACATTCTACCTAACTGTCCACCACCAATTATTCCTATAGTTTGTCCTGGTAATATTGTTTTTATCATAATTTCATTTCTTCCAATACTATTCTTTCTTGTTCTTGTTTAAACTCTTTATACTTATTAGCATATTTTTCATCGTTAATACCTAAAATTGACAAAGCACTTATTGCTGCATTTTTAGCACCAGCTACACCTATTGCCATAGTTAAAACTGGAACACCAGCTGGCATTTGAACAATAGAATATAGGGAATCTACACCACTTAAAACACTCGATTTAATAGGTACTCCAATAACTGGTAATGTAGTCATAGAAGCCACCATTCCAGGAAGATGTGCTGCTCCTCCTGCAGCTGCAATAATTAAACTGTATCCATTTCTTCTAGCATTCTTAGAAAATTCAACAAGTAAATCCGGTGTTCTATGTGCACTAACAACTTTCTTGTCGTATGGAATTTCAAATTCATCTAGTAATTTACATGTTTCAATCATAGTTGTATAATCCGAATTCGAACCCATTATAACTGCTATTTTCATACATTAAGCTCCTTTTTTGTATTTAAAGTTCGTTTTTTAAAGCCTCATAAGGAAGATTTTAATTGTAACGTCCGTTTATATTTTCATTATACTCCTTTGATTTATATTTTTCAAGTATAAACATAAATAGAAATCGAATTTTTTTATTAAATTTTATAAATTTTATACCTTAATCTTAACTATAAAAAAAGATAAAATCATAAACTATGATTTTACCTTTTTATACTTCTATTCTAGTAGCAATAATTGTACCGATTAATGCAAAAACTGCTGATACATAAAATACATATGACGTATTAAAATCCCATATTGCCCCCATTATATACAAACCAACTGTCATACTTAATTGAAAACAAATTGCAGTATATAAGTTTTGCATATCAATAATTTTCACTCTATTATATCTTTTATCCAAAATTAGTATAAAAGCAATATGTGCTGCAGCAAAGGTTAAAGCATGTAATGTTTGCATTAGCGTAAATATGTATATATTATGAAATACTGCTAACATTAACCATCTAACTATTGCAGCTATACCTGAAAATATCAGCAGGTTTGTTGGTTTAATTTTACTTACTATTTTTTTTGAAAAAATAAAGAATAATATTTCTGCTATTACTGAAATATTTAATATAAAACCTGAAGTCCACTTAGCTGAAATATTCATACTCTCTAAATAGATTGCATTATAATTATTATAAGCAGTATGTGATAATTGATATATAAAAACTACTAGTATTAATAAAAATGCATTTTTGTCTTTTAATACCCAACTATATAACTTTTCTTTCTTATTAGTTTTAATTGATTCTTTTCCCAAAGTTTTAACTAAATTAGGTTGTGGTAAAAACATAAATATAGAATAAATAGTTACTAAAAATATTAATATATAATAAAGTGATTCAGCTCCCAGATATCCTACTAGTCCCCCCACTATAATACCTACAATTGTAAAACTAAGAGAACCGTATGTTCTAGCCTTACCATAATCTACATTTTCTTCTTTTAAAAATAGTGATGCTAAGCTTTCAATAAATGGTGCTACAGTAAAATATAACAATCCAAACATAAAAGTTATAATTGTTAGTAAGATTTTATCATTAGTAAAACCATAACTCGCAGCCAATATTACACCACTAATAACTGCAATTTTCAGCGATAAATTCATACTAAATCTTTTCAATAAATAAGGGCTTAAAAATATACCACTTAAAAATCTTGCAAGATATAACATTGAAAAAATTGAACTTGCTTCTAAAACAGATAAATTTTTAACTGATGTTAAGTATAAGATCCAGAATGGTAAAAATATTCCATTAACCGCAAACTGTAAAAAATAGTTTGTTGATAACCATGATTTTGATGACATATTTCCTCCTACATTCCACTACTATTCATCATTATTTGAATAACCATTACTAATGCATTCATACTGATGTGAGCAATCATTGGAGTGATTATCCTATTAGTAATTTTATATAAGTAACTAAATACAAATGACATTGCAATATATATTAGCATTAGTGGTGAAAAACCATCATGTGGAATAGCAAATAAAATCCCTGTTAATAATGCAGGTATAAAGAACCTAATCCATTCTTTACTTCCAATTAAAATATCATAAAAATAGCCGAATACTGCTTTTCTAAAAAATAATTCTTCCATTACAGGACCTAAAACAACTACATAAAATATAAAAATTGGATATGAATTAACAATTTTTACAACATTTTCAGTATTTTGACTATTTGTTTGAAAATGTAAAAACTGCGATAAATATTGTAAAAAAGTATTAATCACTCCTTGTAATATCATCATTGCTATAAAACCTATTAATCCAATCGCAAAAATCACAAGAAAACTGTATTTTCTTGCCTTCCTGTCTATATCATTTTTTACCTTCGTTGCATAAGCTATCATAATAAATGTTGCTAGTAAAGCAATTATTACAATTGTTGTAATTTTTGATCTAACACTTAATGAGGCTGGTAAAAATTGTGGTGCTATATAAACAGCAAAAAAGTATACTAGACCGCTTAATAATAAATAAATAATATTTCCTCTTTGTAACGAAATTCTCATAAACCCTCCTCTTTAAATTTAATATTTTAATTATATCATTTTAACTTTGCTAATACAATACAAATATAAATACAGCTTATCAATGACCCTTTTCTTATTGAAATATCAATGAAATTCATTTTACATTTTTTTAAAATTTTAAATTAATTAAATTTTTTCTTGAATGTTTTCACATAAAATGTTAGAATAAATATAAGAAAGCGAGTTGATGATGGTGAAAGTTCAACAAAAATCTTGGCATATTAATAATTACAATTCAATATAAAAAGATGAGTTTTTACTAATCAGGGTGGAACCGCGGAGATTATTCGTCCCTAGATATACTTCGGTATATCTAGGGACTATTTATTTTAAGGAGGAATTTAACATGGAGAAGATTTTATCTTTGGCAAAAAATAGAGGATTTGTTTTTCAAGGATCAGAAATATATGGTGGATTAGCAAACACATGGGATTATGGTCCATTAGGAATCGAATTAAAAAATAACGTCAAAAAAGCTTGGTGGAAAAAATTCATACAAGAATCACCTTATAACGTAGGGCTAGATGCTGCAATCTTTATGAATCCACGTACATGGGAAGCATCTGGACACGTTGGTAACTTCAGTGACCCAATGCTTGACTGTAAAGTATGTAAATCTCGTTTACGTGCTGATAAATTAATTGAGGAATACTACTTCAACGAAAAAAATGAAGATATTGTTGTAGATGGATTACCTTTTGAAGAATTAGAAGCTATTATTGAAAGAGAAAATATAAAATGCCCCGAATGTGGTGGACATGATTATACAAATATCCGCCAATTTAACCTTATGTTTAAAACTAACCAAGGTGTTGTAGAAAACTCTACTAGTGTTGTGTATCTTCGCCCTGAAACAGCACAAGGTATCTTCGTTAATTTTAAAAATGTACAACGCAGTATGCGTAAAAAACTACCATTTGGTATAGGGCAAATTGGTAAATCATTCCGTAACGAAATTACACCTGGTAACTTTATATTTAGAACTAGAGAATTCGAACAAATGGAATTAGAATTTTTCTGTGAGCCTGGTACTGAGTTAGAGTGGCACAAAATTTGGAAAGATAATTGTGAAAATTGGTTATTAGACTTAGGTATGACAAAAGAAAATATCCGTTTACGTGACCATGAAAAAGAAGAATTATCACACTATTCTAATGCAACAACAGATATCGAGTTCAAGTTCCCATTTGGTTGGGGAGAGCTATGGGGAGTTGCATCAAGAACAGATTACGACTTAAAACAGCATATGGAACACTCTGGCCAAGATTTAACATATCAAAATCTACAAACAAATGAGAAATATATTCCATATTGTATAGAACCATCAGTTGGTGTTGACCGTGTTCTTTTAGCTTTCTTATGTGATGCTTATAACGAAGAAGTAGTTGGTGAAGGAGATACTCGTACGGTACTTAAATTCCATCCAGCACTTGCTCCTTATAAAGCTGCAATACTACCACTATCTAAAAAATTAAGTGAACAAGCCGCTGAAGTATACCAAGAACTTGCAAAAGACTTTATGGTAGATTTCGATGAAACTGGTTCTATTGGTAAACGTTACAGAAGACAAGACGAAGTTGGTACTCCTTTCTGTATTACTTATGA
>CAUUEM010000027.1:0-10860 GCA_963544045.1 uncultured Gemella sp.
AAGTTTATTTTGCATATGTAACAAATGTAAAATATCCATCTTCTTATTCCCCTATATACTTGAAAGTATTATTTTACAAGCAACAAATTTTATTTGTTGGTCATTTTTTGTCCTGTTCGGTCGTTTTGTGGCCAATTCAGAGTAAAAAAATAAACTTTCTGATTAGATTATAACAAACGCAACTTGAAAAATCAAGAGTTTTAATTGAAAATCTATCAAAAAATTTACTTTTTATTTTAAAACCGCTAACAATTCTACTAATATAATAAAATAGAAGACAAAAATCATCTCATACTCTTTATAATCTACTGGTAATTCTGAAATGTACTGACTTGGGTAATCTAATTCAACTTCTTTTTTAAGCCCTTCTATTCTAATATTATTAAGATTATATCTATCCAATATTAAGCTTAACTCATTCGAGTTATAATAAAATATTTTTTTTACTTTTGAAAAGAATATACCATCTGCTTGCGTTATATTTTCAACCACAGATAATACAGCCCTAAAATGTTTCTCTATATTTTTTGCATCTTTACTTATTGTATTATAGAGAAGCTCTAATATCTGAGCTGGAATTTGATATTTTAATTCTAAACTACTTAAATTTATAGCATTAATATCCTCTGTTTTTTTTGTTTCAACCTTTTTGTTAGTCTTTTTTAAAACTTCTTCTTTTTTTATTTTTTCTTTTTTATCAGCGAAAACTACAAACGTATCTTCTATATCTATAATTTCTTTTTTAGAGAAATTTAATCCCCCTACTTTATCACTAGTTTTTTCCTGATCTAACTTTTTATAAGGGCGTTTAAATTTATCTCCATCTAATAGATAGAATCCTCTATATGATTTATGATACTTAAATTTCAATGTTACACCTCTCTTCAAATAAAATCCTTCTCTATACTACCATATTTAGAAAAAATATTCAACTTTGTTTAATATTCATCTACTCTTTCCCTTTTTTCATGAAAAACACTATCACAGCATTCATTTTATGTTATGCTATTTTTTTATTAAAATAATTTTCTCAACTCTTCTTTTTGGATACCCGCTTCTAATAAAACTAATAGTTTTATCCTTGCTTTTTGACCACTTAAACCAGTAGTAAAAATAACTCCATCTTGTTGAAATCTTTTCCCTCCTCCTTCATAGTCGTAAACATCTTGTGTTACACCATTAAAAGCGCGCGATACAAAAACAACAGGAATGTTACTCTCAATACATTTTAATATTGCAGGTACTGTTTTAGGTGGTAGATTCCCTGCTCCAAGAGCCTCGATAACTAAACCGTCAGCACCAAGCTCTCTTACAGCATCAATTAGTTCGCCACCCATACCAGCATACGCTTTTAATAAATATACCTTTTTACTATTTTTTCTTACATCATAATGTTCTTGATTAATTAGTTTTTGGAAATAAATAACTTCATTTTTCGAAACTAATCCCACTGGTCCAAACGTTGGAGTTTGAAATGTAGCTACATTAGTCGTATGAGTTTTTGTTACATATGTCGCTGTATGTGCTTCATCATTCATTACAACTAGAACACCTTTATCTACGCTTTCATCGCTCGCTGCAACTACTAAAGCACTTCGCAAGTTAGCTAGTCCATCCGAACCTATTTCATTACTAGAACGCATTGCTCCTGTTACAACAATAGGAATGTTCACATCTAAAGTTAACTCTAGATAATATGCTGTTTCTTCTAATGTATCTGTCCCATGTGTAATAACAACACCTTTATAACCCTCTTCAACAGCCTCTAATATTCTTAATTTAATTCCTAACATCTCGTTTTCTGTAATTTGTGGAGAAGGAAGATTGTATAACACTTCTACATCAATATCTCCTATATACGAGAAAATATTGCCCCCTTCATTTATAGGATTCTCTTTATTTGGTGATACTTTTCCTGTTGTATGATCTTCACTCATTGAAATAGTACCACCAGTATTTATAACTAATATTTTTTTCATAATCTCAACTCCTTTTATTCTTTTATATTTTCATATCCATTTACTACTAAATCTACTTTTCCATCATCCGGATTAATAACTAATCCATGTACTGGAACATCCTTTGGAATAAGTGGATGATTACATATCATATTAACATCATGAGTAACACTTTCCGTTACATTATCAAACCCATGTAGCCATTTACTAAGGTCTAAACCTGAATATTGTAGTATCTCTAAAGTTTCTTCAGCTACACCACGTTTTTTCATTTTTTCTAATATTAAATCTGTATCGATATTTTGCATACCACAATCATGATGTCCCATTACGATAATTTCGTCCGCTTTTAACATATATACCGCAATAATTAAACTACGCATAATGGAACCGAAAGGATGTGCTAAAATTGCACCTGCATTCTTTACTACTTTTACATCCCCTTGCGATAAGTTCAGTGATCTTGTTGCTAATTCAACCAATCTAGTATCCATACAAGTAAACATAACTACTTTTTTAGCTGGATACTTATCCTCTGTTTTATATTTTTGGTATTCTTCAAATTTCACAAAATACTCATTATACTCTAACATAGAATCTAATAATCTCATTATTATTCTCCTCATTGTAATTTATATTTTGTTTATTCATTATACTACAACTTTCCCTTTAACGTAAACTCTATTATATTTTCTAACTTTGTTAGAAAAAGATATACTCTATAATTTATTAATTTATAGAATATATCTTTTTTATATTATTTTCTTATCCAGTTTACAAACTCATCTGCTTTTTTCGGCCCCATTGAACCTTGTTCATATCTATATAATGGGGCTCCTTGTTCATTGTACTTAGCTATTAAATCATTAATAAAAGTCCATGATACTACTATTTGATCCCATTGAGAGAATAATGATCTATCTCCTTTAAAACAAGCAAATAATAATCTTTCATATGCTTCAGGTGTATTCATTCTATTTTCTAATATACAACTTTGGCAAAAATCTAATGATATCGGTTGTAGTTCTTGTTCCGTTCCAGGTTTTTTCGCATTAAACTGAAAGTAGACACCTTCGTCCGGTTGTATTTTTATAATTAAAACATTTCCCGGAGCATTATCGATAGATTTAAATTGAACTACCACTTGTGTTTCTCTATCACCTAATTTCTTACCTGTTCTTATAAAGAATGGTACTCCGGCCCAACGCTCATTATCAACAAATAGTTTTAATGCTGCATAAGTTTCAGTTTTAGAATCTTTAGAAATATTTTCTTCATTCAAATATCCATTATATTGTGCCATAACTAGACTATCGTTAATATTTTCTATAGGCTTGATTGCCGAAAGAAGATTTAATTGACTACTATGTATACCGCTACTTCCCTCTTCTTTAGGTTCTTCCATAGCAACAAGAGATAATACTTGTAATAAATGATTTTGCACCATATCCTTAAGAGCCCCACTCTTATCGTAATAGCTAGCTCTTGTACCAACACCTACTGTTTCTGCTGCAGTTATTTGAATATTTTCTATAAAATCTTTATTCCATATACCTTTAAAAATAATATTTTTAAAGCGTAGAGATAGGATATTTTGAATCATCTCTTTTCCTAAATAATGATCTATATGATAAATTTCTTCTTGCCCAAAAAACTCAGCGAGCTCATCATTTAACATTCCAGCTTTTTCTAGATTTTCACCAAATGGTTTTTCTATTATTACTTTAGCATTATTTTCTGAGCAATATTTTTTCAATCCTCTTGTTATTGTCAAAAAGAATGATGGAGCTACTGCATAGTAATATACATGTTGATCTATACGCATTAAATCATAAAATAATTGCAATATACGATATTCTTCTTCATCTGTCATATCCATCTTGAAGTAAATTATTCGTTGAGAATATGAATTAAACTGTTCTTCATCAAACTTTGTTCTAGCATGTTCTTTTACCCAATCGCGAGCTATTTCTATGTACTGATCAGGTGTATATGGTCTTCGTCCAATTACAATAATTTTAAACTCTTCATCTAGTTGCCCAAGAACATCCAGATTATATAACGCAGGTAATAATTTTCTATATGTTAGGTCTCCTGTCCCACCAAATAGAGTTATTGCTTTTCTATTTTTCATTGTTTCCAACCCAGTCATAGTGATAGTTACCTTCTTTATCAGTTCTTTCAAATGTGTGTGCGCCAAAATAATCACGTTGCGCTTGAATTAAGTTTGCTCCACTATTTGCAGTTGTGTAAATATCTAAGTAAGATACTGCTGAAGTCATAGCACTTAATGGTAATCTATTAGTAATTGCTAATGCAGCTACTTCACGTAAATTATCTTGTCTTGTTTCGATTATATTTTTGAAAAATGGATCAAAAATAAGATTTTCTAATTTAGGATTGTTTTGATATGCTTCGATAATATTTTGTAAAATCTTAGCTTGGATAATACATCCTCCACGGAAGATTTTCGCTATTTGAGCATAGTCAAATGTCCAATTATATTCTTTTTCGGCTGCTTGTAATAATTTAAATCCTTGAGCATAAGATACTATTTTAGAAATAAATAATGCATCTCTTACTATATCTTTAAGACGTTCTTTATCACTTACAGTTTTATATGCTGGACGAGCAAATTCTTTTTCAGCTTTTACTCTTTCTTCTTTTAGGTTAGACATATATCTTCCGTTTAATGCTGCTGTAATTACTGAAACATCGATTCCTAAGTCTATTGCTTGCTCGTTAGTCCATTTACCTGTACCTTTTTGTTGAGATTTATCTAAAATTTTATCAACTAGATATGAACCATCTTCTTCTTTTACTTTAAAGATATTAGCAGTGATTTCGATTAAGTAAGATTCTAATTCACCTTTATTCCACTCTTCGAAAGTAGCTTGCAGTTCTTCATTGCTAAACCCTCCTAAGTGTTTTAGTACTTGATATGCTTCAGAGATAAGTTGCATATCCCCATATTCAATACCATTGTGAACCATTTTTACATAGTGTCCAGCTCCACCTGTTGAAGTATAACTACAACATGGAATACTATTCACTTTTGCTGCGATAGCTTCTAAAATAGGTCGAATTTCTTCATAAGCTTTTTCATCTCCACCAGGCATTAATGCAGGACCGAATCTTGCACCTTCTTCACCACCAGAAACTCCTACACCAAAGTAGTTAATTCCTTTTTCTAATAATAAGTCATATCTTCTTTGTGTATCTTTAAAGAATGAGTTACCACCATCAATAATGATATCCCCTTTATCCAAAAGTGGTGTTAATTGTTCAATTAAGCTATCTACTGCAAAACCAGCTTTTACCATTAAAACAACTTTTCTTGGCGTTTCTAGACTATCCACTAACTCTTGTAATGAGTATTTCCCTTCTACATTTTTGTGTGGGTGTTCTTCTAACATTTTATCAACAACTGATGTTGTTCTGTTAAACACCGCAACCTTGAATCCATTATCCGCAATATTCAATGCTAGGTTACTACCCATAACAGATAATCCGATAACTCCGATATTTTGTTTCATCAAACTGAACCTCCTAGTTTTTCTTATTACTGATTATACCACTAAATAGAAAATATGTGGTAATACTTTTACTTAAATTTTTTTTGTATTTTTCCATTTTTCAATACTATTTTTTAGCACTCACTCCATTTTCAAATAAGGAATAATATTTCTATTTATTATACTTTATACAGGCGAGAGTTTAAGTGTTTTAAATTAATAAATTAATTATTAATGATTAGCTTTACTATAGCAATAATATTATGGAAATTCATACAGTTTCTATTAAAAGTTAATCTTTTTATTTATTACAATCTATTAACAATCAATAGCTATTGTTACTCAGAATATTAAAATAATATTCCACAATAATTTTTTTATAAAAATAGTGACAAAAAACTTTAAAAAAATTAAATTTTCATTAACTCCAAGAAAAAATAGTTGTTTTTAGATTTTATTTGATATATAATTTAAATATAAGTAATGATAACGTTTACTTTTTCAGAAAATATATATAAATTCTAAGGAGAATCACACTATGACTGAAGTTAAAGTTTTAAAAATGTTTATAAATGGAGAATTCGAAGAGCATTTTAATCATGAGTATATTAACGTTTTGAATCCTTCTACCGAAGAAGTTATCGCTAAAATACCTGCTGGTAACTGTAAAGACGTTGATCGAGCTATTAATGCTGCTGACGCTGCTCAAAAATCATGGGAAAAACTTCCAGCAATTGAGCGTGGAGCATACTTAAAAAAAATTGCAGATAGAATTCGTCAAAGAGAACCTGAAATAACACAAGCTATCGTTGACGAAGGTGGTAAAACTTTCGAATTAGCAAAAGTAGAAGTACTATTTACTGCAGATTACCTTGACTATATGGCTGAGTGGGCTAGAAGATATGAGGGAGAAATTATCCAAAGCGATAGAAAAGATGAGCATATTTTATTATTTAAACGCCCTCACGGAGTTACTACTGGTATCTTACCATGGAACTTCCCATTCTTCTTAATTGCTAGAAAAGCTGCTCCTGCACTTTTAACAGGTAACACTATCGTATTAAAACCAAGCCAACTTACTCCAATTAATGCTCACATCTTTGCTGAGATTTGTATTGAAGTAGGACTTCCTAAAGGTATTTTAAATATTATTCACGGACGTGGCTCTGTTGTTGGAAACAGACTAGCATCTCATCCAAAAGTTGGATTAGTAAGCTTAACTGGTAGCCTTTCTGCCGGACAAGAAGTAATGCGTGCAGCAGCTGACAACATCACTAACGTTTCTCTAGAATTAGGTGGTAAAGCTCCTGCTATCGTTTTTGAAGATGCAGACTTAGAATTAGCTGCTAAAGCTATTGTCGCTTCACGTGTAATTAACTCTGGACAAGTTTGTAACTGCGCAGAAAGAGTATACGTTCATGAAAGTATAAAAGATGAATTTGAAAAAGTATTATTTGCTGAATTAGACAAAGTTAAATTTGGTGATCCTAACAAACAACGTGGATTAGATTACGGTCCACTTATTGAAAAACGTGCACTTAAAAATGTAATTGAAAAAGTTTCTTATGCTGTTAAACAAGGTGCTACTCTTGCATACGGTGGAGAAGTAGATAAAGAACAAGTTGGTTACTTCTATGGACCTACTGTATTAACAGATGTTACAAATGAAATGAGCATTATGAAAGAAGAAACATTTGGACCAGTTATTCCAGTAGCTACATTTAGCACTTTAGATGAAGTATTAGAATATGCTAATGATTCTGAATACGGATTAACTTCATCTGTTTACACTAAAAACTTAAATACTGCATTCAAAGCTATTAATGGTCTAAAATTCGGTGAAACTTACGTTAACCGTGAAAACTTTGAAGCTATGCAAGGATTCCACGCTGGGCGTCGTAAATCAGGTATTGGTGGAGCAGATGGTAAACATGGTTTAGAAGAATACTTAACTACTCAAGTTGTTTACCTACAATTAGATAACGAATAATAACATTTAATATAATAACTCTAAAAGCTGTATAAGGTATTCTTATACAGCTTTTTTCTTCATAAAATATTTTCATTGTATTTTTTTAGAAAAATATTGACAAATTTTCTGATAAATGATAATATTTTATCAACATTTATTTTAAGGAGCTACTCTTATGAAAATTTTAAACTTAACTAATAGAGAATACTTTTTCGTGCCATTTTAGCAGCACTTATATCTATACTCATTGTAGATGTAAGTGCAACTAAGCGTCTACAATGGCTAGTTAAGTTTTGTTTTCAGGCCATTGGTATTAAACTAAATGGCTTTGAGTATTAATATATATTTATTTAAAGCTATTTAGTGTAATACTAAATAGCTTTTTATAATAATATACTATTTTAGGAGGAAAAATTTATGTCAGAAAACTCAACATGGGGTTCAAAAATTGGTTTCATACTTGCGTCAGCTGGTTCAGCTATCGGTCTTGGAGCAGTATGGAAGTTTCCTTATATGACTGCAGCTAATGGTGGAGGAAGTTTCTTATTAATCTTTCTTATTTTCACACTATTAATCGGTCTTCCGCTACTTCTTGCAGAATTTGTTTTAGGACGTGGCGCTGGAGTATCAGCTATTAGAACTTTTGGTAAATTAGGAAAGAACAAAAAATATAATGTTATTGGTTATGTTGGTGGATTTGCTTTATTTATACTACTTTCATTCTATAGTGTTATTGGTGGATGGATATTAGTATATCTTGGTATTTCTGTCGCCGATGCTTTGCATCTCCACACTACTACCGACCACACTGCCTTATTTACTAGTATAATATCAAATCCTTGGATTGCTCTTGGAGCACAAGCAGTATTTATTTTACTAAATATTATTATTGTATCTCAAGGTGTTCAAAATGGTATTGAAAGAGCGTCTAAAATTATGATGCCACTTCTATTTATTATTTTTATAATAATAATTATTAGATCACTTACTTTACCTAATGCGATAGCTGGTGTTACATATTTCTTAAAACCAGATTTTTCTAAGATTACTGCTTCAGGTATCTTATTCGCACTTGGGCAATCATTCTTTGCTCTATCTATCGGGGTTACAGCAATGTTAACATATGCGTCATATCTTAATAAAAAGACTGATATGGTTCAATCAGGTATCTCTGTTGTTCTTATGAACATTGCTGTATCTGTTATGGCTGGACTTGCTATTTTCCCAGCGATGTCTTCTTTTGGTATGGAATCAGAAGGAGGTCCTAGTCTATTATTCATAGTATTACCACAATTATTTAACAATATGGCATTTGGTAAGATTTTCTATATATTATTCTTAATATTATTCTTATTTGCTACTATTACATCTTCAGTAGTTATGCTAGAAATAAATGTTGGTAATATAACTAACCAAAGAAATACAAACAGAACTAAATTTAGTATCATTATTGGAATTTTGACTTTCATAGTAGGAATTCCTTCAGCATTATCTTATGGTTCTTTATCAGATACATTAATTTTTGGAAAAACATTCTTTGATTTAATGGATTTCTTAGTATCTAATATATTAATGCCACTTGGTTGTCTGGCTTTATCTATTTTCACAGGATATGTACTAGATAAAAAAGTCGCTATGAGAGAACTTCATGTTAAAGAAGACAATAAGACTAGCCTATTATTATTTAAATCTTGGTTATTCTTGCTAAGATACATACTACCAGTTATTATTTTAGTAGTTTGTTTAGCACAATTTTTATAATATTTTAAAACTATCATTAAAGCTCCTATTGAGTTTTAATGATAGTTTTTTATTTACTATAATTTTTCATGGATTTTTCAGGTTATTTTCAAAATCAATTTACAATTTATTATTTTTATAGTACAATATTACTTATAGTTTCCTATAGGCAAAATTTTTGTCTTAGAGGAAGCGATGTTATTATTTTGTATTAACTATTAAATTCGAAAAGGTGATTAAATGTTTTTAAATAAATTTTTAAGAAAAAGCCAGGAAGAGTTAGAAGCTGCAAACCAACTATCTCTTCAAGAAATAAACAACACCGTAGAAATTCCAAAAGAAGGTAGTTTTTTTAAAAAAGTTTTAGCTTATAGTGGACCTGGAGCCTTAGTAGCTGTTGGTTATATGGACCCCGGTAACTGGATTACATCTATTGCTGGTGGTGCCCAATACGCGTATAGCTTACTATTTGTAATACTTATATCTAATCTAATCGCAATGTTACTACAGTCAATGTCCGTTAGACTAGGAATTGTTACTGGTATGGATTTAGCTCAAGCAACTAGAAAACATACCGGTAAAAAATTGGGATTTGTACTTTGGATTATTACCGAACTTGCAATTATGGCTACAGATATTGCTGAGATAATCGGTAGTGCCGTAGCGTTAAAACTATTATTTGGTATACCTCTACTATTAGGTGTAATTATAACAATATTTGATGTGCTTTTACTTTTATTATTAGCACATTTTGGTTTTAGAAAAATTGAAGTTATCGTATCTATCTTAATATTTACGATTCTAATTATATTTTTCTACGAAGTTCTATTAGCAAACCCTAATACAGGTGAATTAATTAGAGGTTTTATTCCTAATAAAGAAGTCGTTAGTAATAAAGGTGCATTATTTATCGCATTAGGTATTGTTGGTGCAACAGTTATGCCTCACAACCTTTACCTACATTCTTCTATAGTCCAAGCAAGACGCTACGACAGAAAAGATAACAATAGTAAAAGAGAAGCTATTAGATTTTCTACTATAGATTCTAATATTCAACTTTCTATTGCTTTTGTTATTAACTGTTTATTACTAGTTCTAGGTGCTGCATTATTCTATGGACATGGTGATAGTTTAGGTCGTTTCACCGATCTTTATAATGCTCTTCAAGATAGTAGTATCGTTGGAACAATAGCTTCTCCAGTACTTAGTATGTTATTTGCTATAGCTCTTTTAGCCTCTGGACAAAACTCTACTATAACTGGAACGTTATCTGGACAAATAGTAATGGAAGGTTTTATTCATTTAAGACTTCCTATGTGGGTTAGAAGAATGCTAACACGTGTAATAGCCGTAATGCCTGTTGTTATTTGTTTAATAATTTTTGGAGATAGTGAGCAAGCTATAGAAAGCTTACTAATTTATACTCAAGTTTTCTTAAGTATCGCTCTTCCAATATCTATTATCCCATTAACACTTTATACATCAGATAAAAAACTTATGGGAGAATTCGCTATTAAACCATGGATGAAAATTCTTGCATGGATCTGTACAGTAATTTTAATAATTTTAAATTTCTGGCTAATAATATCAACATTTATATAAAAAAATATAGAGTAGAGATTGATATGTACCCCTTTTACTGGACAAACCGGTGAAAGGGGTATTATTATGCGTT
>CAUUEM010000028.1:0-10451 GCA_963544045.1 uncultured Gemella sp.
TCATACTAAATGAAATTTTACCTAAGTAGAATAACACTTCAGCATATTTATTATAACTTGGGTCTTCCGGATTAAATGAGTTAATACCCCAAATGAATGAAATAGCGATTAATATACCACCTGCAACTACGAATGGTAGCATATTACTTACACCTTCCATTAGGTGTTTGTAGGCACGTCGCCAAATACTTTCCTCTCCAGCTGAATCTTCTGCTGTATCTTCTGCACCATCGTGATTATAAATTGGTGCTTTACCATCTAAAATAGTTTGAATAAGTTCTTTCGGTTTATTGATGCCGTCTGCTACTTTCGTGATAATTGTTGGACGTCCGTTAAAACGAGCAACATCTACTTTTTTATCAGCAGCAACGATAATACCTGCTGCTCTTTCAATATCTTCTTTAGTAAGTTTATTTTCTACACCAATTTGACCATTTGTTTCAACTTTAACATCTAGTCCCATTTCTTTGGCAGTTTCTTTTATTTTTTCTGCCGCCATAAATGTGTGAGCAATGCCTGTAGGACAAGCTGTAACAGCTATAATATAAGGTTTTTCTCCACTTGGTTTAGCTTCTTCTTTTTTCTCTTCTTTTGGTGCTTCTGATTTAGCTACAAAGTCAGAAAATACTTTTTCTACATCCTCTTTAGTTGCTGCAGCATCTAAACCTGCTTTTACTTCAGGATCCATTAAAGCTTGAGATAATGAAGCTAATGCTTTTAAGTGTTCATCTGCGCCACCATCTGGTGCACAAATCATAAAGATATGTTTAGCTGGTTGTCCATCGAAGCTTTCCCACTCTACACCTTCATTACTTTTAGCGTAAACAATCATAGCTTTGTCAAAATCAGCACTTTTAGCGTGAGGAATCGCAACATTTTCACCAACACCTGTAGTAGATTGAGCTTCACGTGCTAATAAAGCATTTAAAAAATTGTCTTTACTTTTAATAATATTTTTTTCTACTAACATAGTAGTTAATTTATCTAGTGCTTCATTTTTATTTGTCGCACTAAAACCAAACTGTGTTAAATCATAATTAATAACATCTGTTAATTTCATTAAAAAAGTCTCCTTAATTATTTTTTCTTTAATTTATTTTAGTTTTTTTACATTAATTTGAGGTACTAGTTCTTCAATTAGGGCCTTGCTTCCTACACCTACTGAGAATGATGTAGCTCCTCCTGCTGCAGAAGCATATTTTAAAGCTTCAGCGTAATCTTTTGTTTCGTTATACTTCGCAACGAACATAGCTAACATACTATCTCCAGCTGCAACAGTTGAAACAATTTTTCCTTTTGCTACATTCACTTCAAACACTTCATTCGCCTCTGTAAGTAGGATTGCGCCGTCTGCTCCACGTGAAACAAGTACATTTTTCGCTCCACGTTCTTGAAGTTTTTTAGCATAATCTAATATTTCATCTAAGCCATTTAATGTTACACCAAACATTTCACCTAATTCAAATTCATTAGGTTTTACTACAAATGGTTTATATTGTAATGTATCCAACACTAAGTCTTTATTACTATCAACTATTAATGTCGCACCTGATTCAGATACTTTTTTAGCGATAGCTTTAAAGTCTTCTACATTCATTCCCGCAATAACATTTCCTGATAAAAATACTACATCTTCTGATGTTAGTTTATCTAATTTTTTAAAGAATTCATTAACATTATCCTCACTCACCGCACTACTTTGACCGTTAATTTCTGTTTCAGTCTCAGTAGTTAACTTCATATTGATACGAGTTGCACCTAAAGTTTCAACAAAGTCATATTTAACCTCAAGTTTATCTAACTCTGTTTTAATGAAATATCCTGTGAACCCTGCTACAAATCCTAATGCACAAGTATCTACTCCAACATTTTTTAATAACATTGAAATGTTGATACCTTTTCCACCAACAACATACTTAGCTTCCCCTGTTCTATTTAATTTTCCAAGATCAAAGTTTTCTGCCGTTGTTAACATGTCTACCGCTGGATTTAAAGTTATAGTATAATACACTTACACTTCCTCCTTCTACTTAATCTCTATTATATTTTTGTAACTTTTATATTTTTCTGGTACTTCATAAGATAATATTGTTACTTCATCTAGTTCAGCAAATTTCTGGAATTTTCTATGTCCAAATTTTGTTTTATCTGCCAAAACGTATTTTTTCTTACTGTTTTGAATAGCTAGACTCTTAATAAATGCTTCACCTTCATCAGCTGTAGTAACTCCAAAATTCTCATCAACTCCATTGCATCCAATAAAACACATATCAAAACTATAATTTTTTAATTGTTCTATAGCTGCAGGCCCCACTACCGCCTGCGTTGAATGTTTTAAAGTTCCACCTAAAATAATAGTATGAGTTTTATTATTAATAAGCTTAGGTAAATGATAAGTAGAGTTTGTTACTACCGTTATTCTTTTATCACGTAAGTAATCAATTAATTCATATGTAGATGTACCTGCATCTAAATAAATCGTCTGACCAGATTGAATTATATTTTGATTAATGTACTTTGCTGTTTCTTTCTTCTCCACCAAGTATTCTGAGCGTTTCATCGCAACACTTTCTTCACTTCCACGCGCAGACGAGCGTTTCACAGCACCACCGTGAGTTCTATACAATAAATTCTTCTCTTCTAAAGTTGTAAGATCACGTCGTATAGTAGCTTCTGAAACATCACATACCTTAACCAGTTCGTGTAATGTTACAGAGCCTGTTTCCTCTAATAATTTTAAAATCTTATTTTGTCTTTCATTTACCAATTTCTTATTCTCCTTAACTCCCAAATTCATTATACTTAATATATAACAACTGTTCAATCAAATTCAAGCAAAAACAATCAAAAACAATCAAAAACAATCAAATTTATCGATTGATTTGAATGTTTTTATACAAAAATAAGATTGGTTTCCATTTTTTTTGATTGTTTTGTGATTTTACATACTATTTCGTTTAAAAAACAAAAAATACCTATAAAAAACTATCTACACTATAATTTTTTATGGGTATTTACTTTATTTCTAGATTAAATCTACAAGTTTTTTGAATTCATCTTTTTGATTAGTAGCAAGTTCTAATGTAAATGGCGACATGGCCAGCGAACTTGCTGACGCTGATATTATTGGTTCATCACCCTCAGGCAGACTCGGAGCCATAGTTGGCGGATAAGCTGGTGACGGTGTCCCTGGTTTTCTTTCTGGTACTTCTGAAGGTACAGTCGGATTCATTGTCGGTGGACAAGCTGGTGACGGTGTCCCTGGTT
The DNA here is from genome assembly GCA_963544045.1 of uncultured Gemella sp. GTDB lineage: Bacteria > Bacillota > Bacilli > Staphylococcales > Gemellaceae > Gemella. The sequence goes on from CAUUEM010000028.1 coordinate 3,268, forward strand.
TTCTTTCTGGTACTTCTGAAGGTATATTCGGATTCACTGCCGGTGGCTCCACCGGTGACGGTGTCCCTGGTTTTCTTTCTAGTACTTCTGAAGGTACAGTCGGATTCATTGTCGGTGGACAAGCTGGTGACGGTGTTCCTGGTTTAACCCGTGGTAGTTCTGGATCTGGTGTTACTTTTGGATCTGGTGTTACTTTTGGGTCTGGTAATGGTTTTGGCTTAGGTTTTGGTTTTATATTTGGGGTTGGATCAACTAAACATACACCTTCCATCTCTATAACACCCACAAAACGATATCCATCAATTTCAGGTGCATTAAGCACATTATTGCTTGCTACTAAAATGGTAGGTGCTACTATAGTTCCTGAGAAAGCATTAGTATCGTTTATTATATACACTAATGAGCTTCCTCCAACCAACATAATAACAAGCATTTTTCTTCCACGTTTATTTCTTAATAAATAAAATGTTAATCCTGCTAATACTCCTGCTCCAACTAGATGACCATAACCCACTACATTACCTGTATTTGGTAAAACCTTTGGTTTGTCTAATGGCATTTTCTCATAAACTAATTTATAAACAGAACATTCTTTTACCCTCTCATCTTTTTCCAGTGATCTAATGGCTTTTAATTCTTCCACAGTTAAGCTAGCCTTATCCACATGTGATACATTTGGACCACCATTTCTTGCAGGTTTTAATCCTTTCCATTCCATACTATTTAATTTTGCTTCTACATCTGATTGCGAATTATTATTCGCAAGTGCTGGTTGTGTACTCAATAAACCTGTTGCAGATAATGTTAATAATAATAACTTTTTATTCATAATAGTCCTTTCCTTCAAAAATTTTTTCATTTTATAAATTTAATGTTATACCTTTATTATAGCACAATATGTTAAGATTCAACAATTTCTTCCATAATAAATAATTTAAAATTCTTTTAATTAATATTATTTTTCCATTTTATTTTTTTTATAATCGGAAACTTCCCTTCATCAAATTCTGTTAAAGCTAGTATATTTAAATCTAAATCATACAAATAAACATTATTATGGGAATATGTAACATATGCCCACTCTTCTGGTACTCTTACATTATTTACATGCATTCCGCTACATAAATCACCTTTTTTAATTGGAATATAAGGTTCGTCTTCTTCTTTTTTAACATCTTCAAGTAACTTTCTATAATCTTGAACCGCTCTACCAGCCCCATAAAATCTTTCAACAAATTGTTTAGCATTTTCCCCCAAAGTGTTTATCTCATCTTTTGTTAATGTTAGTAGTTTATTTGAAAAATCAGTATACATTACTATTTGTTCAAAATAAATATCTGCTTTTGATTCTATACTCACAACTGAATAAGGGATAAGATGCCCGTTATAACCATTTTTAATATAGTTTTTATTCGCAAATAATACATCTAAACCGACAATCGGTAACCCAAGCGACATCGCTTCTAATAAAACTGTCGCAAAAGCTTCATTTGGAGAAGTGCTTACATAGACGTCATATTTTTTTAAGATAGTTACATCTTCATAATGTCCATGAAAATAAATATTATTACTAACTCCTAGACTATTAGCTAAATTCTGTAAATACTCTAGTTGCGTCCCTTGTCCATAAATATTCAAATAAATATTAGGGTTTTTATTTACAACTAAACGCATTATTTGAATCAGATAGTTAATACACTTATTATCCTCTAGATAGCTAGCTGTAACTAGTTGTAACGTATTAGTATTGTGCGATACTTTATCTTCAGGTGACACTGGTTCTTCTAGATAAAAAGTGTCATAAGGCACTACTGTCAAAATTCTATTAGCTTTTATAGGAAATCTCTTCTTAAGATCCCATGTTTGAATATCATTTGTAGTTATATAATAATCAAACTCTCTATGCCAAAGTTGATGATTATTTGTTTCTGTTGGTACATAACTACAAATATGATTTGAATGAACTACACCTATTGTACGAGCATGCCTTACACCTTCAAATAAATAATTAATAGGCTCATTAAACCAATCAAAAAAACATAATGCATCTTTAGGAATAAACACCTTTAATAAGTGCGTTATCAAACTATAATACGATAAAAACTTTATATTATTAAATATATATTTTTCATTAGTTATATCAATAATTATCTCATTGTCTCCGTTACTTAAATAAAGTTCTTTGTTTTCTTTATTAGTTATATTATATTCATTTGAAAACAAATAGTTTAATATGTGATTCTCTTTACCTATATTTTTCTTTAAGGTACTTACTATATTATGAGTGATACCTATTTTTTCTAAATACTCCGTTCTTTTTACTTGTAGCCTATCTATTCCATTTAAGACTTTCCCTATATATGAATTAGAAAAAGAAATAGCTATTTTTGTCATAATAATTGTTCCTTTCTATTATCTCTCATCTTTATTATATACTACATTGATACTATATTTAAATAATATCCTAGAAAAAATATTTTTTTATATAATTTTATTTTTTATGAACAATATGATATCTAGACAAACTTCTGTAGACAAAGAAAGATAGAATCCTAAGATTCTATCTTTCTTGCTAATTATTTATTTCTTCTTTTTAGAATAGTTTGTTCCTCTTCTGGTTTATTCAACTTTTGAAGCCTTCTACTCTTAGCTCCACCTTGAATACTTGGGGTTCCACTTACTTCTTTTCGCACTTCGACTGTCTCCTTAACTTCCGGTGTTGCTTTAACTTCTGGAGTTGGGACCTCTTGTTTTTGTACAGTTTCTTGTGGTTTTGGAGTTTCTTTTACCGGACTTTGAACTTGTTGATTTGGATTTACTCCTTGGTTTATTGGTCCTTGATTTTTTGGTTGTTGCGGTCTTGGCCCATTTGGATTATATCCTTGATTTGGATGCCCTTGATTCACTTGTTGTTGTCTTGGCCCATTTGGATTATATCCTTGATTTGGATGCCCTTGATTCACTTGCTGTTGTCTTGGCCCATTTGGATTTTGTCCGTAATTTGGATTTACTCCATGATTCAGATGCCCTTGATTCACTTGTTGTTGCAGTCTCGGCCCATTTGGATTATATCCTTGATTTGGATATCCTTGATTCATTGGTTGTTGTGATTTTGGCTCATTTTGGTTTATCCCATTATTTTGGTTCCCTTGAAAATTCGAATTCTGTGATCCCATCCCATTTTGGTTTCCTTGGAAATATGGATTAATTAGATTACCATATTGATCGTATTGAGGGTATCCTTGATTCTGATTATTATACCCTTGATTTGCATTGTTTCTTTGAGAATTTTGGTTTTGTTGGTTTTGATATCCATTATAACCTTGTTGGTTTTGGTTAAACTGTTGGCCCCCTTGGAAATTAGGTTGTCCATATTGATTATATTGACCATTATTTTGTCCGTTATAATATGTTTGACCATAACTATTATTAAACTGTCCAAAGTATTGTTCTGCTCTTTGCGTTTGTCTAAATAAAAACTTAGAAAAATCATCATTTTTATCTGTTTCTAGACAATTTGTTGGTAATGACATTAATACAAATATGAAACAAATATCATATAGTAGAGTTAGTATATAAATTGTAAAAATATTTAATATATAGAATAAAACTATTGTTAATACTATTCCCCAAGCCGCAAATCCTACATCACGCAATCTTCTGGCAAAACTTGCTGTTGTTGGTATCGCTAAAACAAATAATATTACACAAAAAATAATTAGGAAAACAAAAGCATTTGATGCAGTATTTAATAAATCTAACCCCGCAGATTTACTCGCATAATAATAACTATTAGATGCTCTGCTTCCTATTCCTACTATTGAACTAAATAAACTACCAAAAAAAATAATAAATATTAATATTACTGCTCCATAAATAGTTCCAAACGGAAACCAATGGCCTGCTCTTGTTGAGTATCCTGTAAAATCTACAAAACCTCTAAAATAATCACCAAAAGCCGTTCCAAAAGTAACATGCTTTTCTCTTTGATTAATCATAAAAACCTCCTTATTAATTATAAAAAATACATAAACTTATAATATATTATTCTGTAGTTCTAGTCAACTTAATTTATAAACTTTGTTACATTTTTTTAGTATATATCATATTTCTTAACTTCCCCTTATAAATGAACTTTTTTCTATATTAAATACTTATTCTCATTTTATTTAATTTCACTAATAATCGAGAAAATTATTCTATTTTAAAAATATTTGGTAAATTATTAAAAATACATACTCTTATACCCTACAATTTTATTCTCTAAGCTTTATAACAAAAAAATCTGAAGCATTAAATTATTTGCTCCAAAATTACTCTTTTTTAACTTTAATAATTTAAAATCTATTATGATTAAAATGAAAATGCATCATTAAAATTCTATCTGCCATCAAACTAACAAAAAAGAGAGAGTAATTACCTCCCTCTTTAACAAAATTACTATTTGATTTTTAATATATATTCATATTTTTTATTGAAAATCTTTCTCGTCTCCAATAATCCAATCTTTTTTCACGCATTTTCTATATGTTAAAGGCCCCATAATAGGTGATAAGATACCCGCTATTAATATTCCTCCAATAATAGTTAACAGTATTCTTCCTATAATTTGGAAAAACCCTCCAATATGATACATATTATTTAGTAATCTTCCCATAAAACTACCTTTATACCAAAATAGTGAAAAAGGATAAAAGAATGCTGCAACTAATGTTAATATCCATGTCAATACTTCGACTATTGTGTCTGTAATCGCTAAGTTAAAAGCTGATGATATAAATACCTCATACACAAAATAACAAATAGGCATTACTATAATTAAATGAACCAACTTTCTTTTCCAATAATCAGGATGTAAATATGAATAGATTCCTTTTGTACGTGATACCGCATCTTTTGATCCTTTGTTACTTGGTGGTGCTACATATTTTTTTTCTGTCATTTCCTTCTCCTACAATACTTTCTTAAATTTTTGCACTTTCTATATCTTCATTAGTTATTATACTTAAATCTGCATTACTATCTTCTAATAGTCGTAGAGCTAGTTTTCTAGTTAATTTTTCATTTTGATTTCTTATCCATCTACCATTACTATTATCATTACTGCGCTCATAATTATGTATTACAAATTCTCTATACTTTTCAACATTAACTTTATATTTTTGTTTTTCAAGTTCCATTAATCCTATTTGAATTAATTCATCTATTGTATAATCTTCAAAATTAAAATCATTAGGTATTCTACTACGTAATCCTTCATTTGTTTTTAAGAAGTTCATCATATCATTAGTATAGCCCGCAAAGATAATAACAATATCCTGACGATTATCTTCCATAAATTTTAAAATTTCATTTATAGCTTCTTTCCCAAAGTCATTTTCTCCACCTGTAGCAAGTGTATATGCTTCATCGATAAACAATACTCCTCCTAAAGCAGATTCAAGAATTTCTCTAGTTTTTTTAGCTGTTTGCCCTATATATGAAGCTACTAAATCCGATCTAGAAGTTTCAACGAATTTATCTGATTTTACAAGCCCTTTTTCATATAATAACTTTCCTAACAAACGTGCTACTGTAGTTTTTCCTGTCCCAGGATTTCCTAAAAACAGTGAATGTAACGTTAATGAAGAATTATCTAAGCCTTGTTCTTTTCTAAGTTTATTCATTTGAGCTATTGCTATAAACTCTTTTACTTCTGCTTTCGCCTTTTTTAGCCCTATCATTTCTTCTAATTTTTCAAAAGCTGTTTTTTCTCCAAAGTAAACTATATCAATCGGTTTATCCAGCAGTACGTATTGATTATTTTCATTTATAAAGAAGTCTCCTTTATCATAATCATATTGAAATAACCTTAATGATTGAACGTTAAATTCAACATTACGTTCTATTTTAATAGGTGGCCTCATTGGATTTCCTATATTTATCGTATTAAATCTCAACTCACTATTATTAGTAACAAATATATTTATCTTTCCATTTTCATGACCTAAAATAGATATCTCATTTCCTATAAATTTTGTATTATCCTTAACAAAGACATTTTCTTCAAAAACAGAGTATTTATCAATAGTTACTGTTGAACCTATCATATTTATCGAGGTTATACGCATATTAGAAAGTGCTACTTTTGAATTTACAATATACAGTGAACTATAATAATTAGGTTGTTTTATTGTTACTGAATCTATTTCTACATCTGCATCTCTTATAGCTATACAAGGATTGTCTTTTTCTACAAAACCTCCTATTAAAAAGTTATTAAACATTGTTACTTTTGAATTATTTTTTATATTTACTACATTACTCTTATAATATTCTAAAGTACTGTTTGTAATCGATGCTTTTGAATTATTTACTATTAAACTAGTATTTATAACTGAAGAATTAATCGTTACATCTGAATCCTCTATATACGAATTACAAATAGCCTCAGAATTTACACGAAAGTAAACATTATCTAACTTAGCTTTAGATTCTTTATGAATATAGACTAATGGATACAACTTCCCTTCTTTAATATTTTCTATTATTAAGTTTTCTCCAATAAAATCAGATTTTTCTTTAATATTTAGAGCATTCTTTTCTTCTTCAGCTATACGAATAATTACATTTTTTAACGTAACTTTAGCACCTTTAGTTACAAAAAAACCTGTAGCTATTACTGGAGTATTTTGAATTTCAATATTAGAATTGAAATCTACATTTCCTATAATTGCAATATTTTTATTTACAACAATATTTTTATCACTTTCATAATAATAATTTTTTTCAATTTCTATAGTATCTCCATTACTAGCCGCTTCTATAGCGTCCAGTAATTCCCATGTTGTTCTCTTTTTTATTATTGAAGAATCATCTGGCCCAACTTTATAATAACTCATTTTACTAAAAACCCTTTACCTTTTTGTATTTATAACACTAGATATTATAATACTTTCTTTCCTAGATTGTCAATTCTGCTCATATTCCACATACAAATATCTATACAGTTTTACAATTATACATAATCTATTTTTTAAAATATAATTTAATAAAAACAAAAGCGAAATAATTACTCTTTTTATCATTAATAACTATAGTTTATTTTTTTATTAGCTTGATTTTGCACATTTATTATTTATTGTAAAACACCTTAAAATAATTATAGAGTGACTTATACAAATCACTCTATATTCCATTTTTAA
>CAUUEM010000029.1:0-10354 GCA_963544045.1 uncultured Gemella sp.
TACTTAAGACAAATATTAATAGTTTAAAGATTATGATTCAAATTTTTCAAGAATTGAATCTTGTAAAAGTTGAGAATAATATAATAATATTAAATCCTAATTATAAAACTGTAGATTTAAAAAAATCTCCAAGTTTTGCCAGAATGGAAACTATTTTCGAAATGGAAAGAATTTTTCTGAAAGAAAGTATTGAAAATATTAATAAAGCTTTTTTTAAAAAAACTATATAGGTATATGTATATTTTTAGTTTTAGATATTATTATTATTATTTCTTAAAAAAAATATAATATTTATTCACTTTACTCGTGAAATTGATAGGTAGTAGTAGGAGGATCTAGTATTCTTTAATAGTAATAATTGATAGAAAAAAGAATCATATATAGATATCTTGACATAATTTTTATTAAGAAGCTTTCTAACTGAAGATTAGATAAGTATATTGATATAAAAAATTGAAAAAAAGCAAGTTGGATGTCATCTGAATAAACCTGGATGACATCCACACAGTTAAATTAAATATATATCAGTTTCAGAGTATATGTCATAACAATAATTTTCTGTTTTAAAATTTTAAAATTCTTTTAAACAAATTTTAAAGTTTTTTATTAAATCTGGAATTAATTCTTTATCTAAGCAAGAGAATGCAATTCTAATATGCTCATTATCCATTGAATAAACACCATATTTATAATTATTTAAAAATCTCAATCTAAAATCATGTGCATTAATTTTAGAAGGCATTTTAATTGTGAAGAAGTATCCAGAATTGAAAGGTAATATTGTAACATCTTCATTTAGTTTAAAGTCTTCAAGAGATTTTTTTAAAAGCTGATATCGTTCTTTTATAATATTATCATTATTCTCTTTTTCATTTTTAACATTATCGTCTTTTAGTAAATGAATTGATATTTGTTGAGATAAATTACATGGAGAAGATGTAGTACTTCTAAGATATCCTTGTGTTTTTTCTAAAAGCTTTTCGCGTAAAACATCGTTATTTGTATAATAAGTTATGAATCCAATACGTAGACCCCAACCATAGTATTCTTTTGTTATACCATCTAATTTAATAATAAGGCAATTAGAATTATTTTCTAGTTTGTATATTGAACTTAATGTTGAATTTTTATGATTATTTTCAAAGAATAGTCCAAAATATGCATCATCACATACAATAACAATATTTTTATTTGGATTTTCTTTAGAAAAAATATCAATAATATTAGTTAGTTTATTAAGTTCCTCAGTTGAAGGGGTATAACCTGTAGGATTATTAGGGAAGTTTAGAATCAATGTTATTTTATCTTCTTTAATATTAGAAAGTACATCTTCAAAATTCTTTAAATTAAAATTATTATTAGTATCAAATTGTTGATAAGTATATATTTTATTATTAAGTTTAATAGAGTAAATTTGTGCGTAGTTTTGCCAAAATAGATTAGGCAATAATAACGCATCACCTTTATCGCTAAATAAATTAGCTGCAATATCAATACCCTGTGTAATACCGGTTGTTACCATTGGAAAACTAAGATAATCTTTGTTAATATTTGGATTATCATCGATAATTTTATCTTTCCATAGTTTTCTCATTTCGGGTAATCCTGGTGTAGGGGAATAAGGTAGATAATCTGTGTTATTAAGTTCTTTAATTATTCTATCAATAGTTGGAAGAAATAAAGCCTTTTTATTTTTTGTAGCTATTCCGATAGTAGCATTTATCGCATCAGGTATAGCAGCAGTTTCTTTTGATTGTATTAAAACGTCTTGTGGTAAAATAATATCTTGACCTAGTTTTGAAAAAAATGTCATAAGTTTCCTCCTAAGATTTATAATATAATTATATCATTAAACGGATAGGGTTAAAAGTAAAATTTATATTTCTAAGTTTGACAACAATCGTTTTTTGAAATAAAATTAATATATTATTAATTTTGGAGGAGTTATGAATAGTTTGGAATTATTAAAAAGAACTAATACACTAACATGGTGGTACGCATTTTTAGTTTGTATTACCTCTTAGCTTTTACAAGGAATAACGTTCGATTATATATTTAATCCAACTATTGAGGATAAACTTATTGCAAGTTTAGTTTCCTTTATTTCATCGCTTATATTTATATTTTTATATGTTAGATTTTTCGAAAAAAATTCTCTTAAAACACTAGGTTTTAAAAACAGCAGTATTTTTAAAAGTATTTCAATAGGCTTTATTCTTGCTATATCGGTTATATTTGTAATTATCAGTACTATAGCAGCTTTAACTGATGTAATAGTGTCCGTATCTAATGAAAATAACTATAAACTTATATTTCTGGTAATAATTTTATTTTCGATTCAAGGCTTTACTGAAGAAATAGTATTTAGAGGTTACTTAATGAATAGAATAGCCGCTTTAAAAGGGAAATGGGTGGGCGTGTTTATAAATTCATTATTCTTTACTATATTTCACATTGCTAATCCAAGTAGCTCTTATCTTTCATCATTAAATATATATATTATTGGAGTAGTTTTATCATTAATATTTTGGTATACAGATAATATAATAATTGTTGGTATATTTCATGGAACGTGGAATGTTATTATTGGGGTAGTTTTAGGTATAAATTTGAGTGGTATTAATATATCCTATTCTATTTTTAAAATAATTTTAAATTCTAATAATAAAGTTGTTATAGGAGGGGAATTTGGAATAGAAGCTAGTATAATAACTACTATATTTTTTGTACTATTTGGAATAGTAATTTATATAAGTTTGTATTTTCAAATGTTTAAACGAATTAATAAAAAATAATTATTCTAAAATCAACTAGGATATTAGATTTGTATCCTAGTTATTTTTATTATATTATAGTTTGAAACTTTATGGATTCCTATCTAATAAGCTCTTTTAAAATTGAACTACTAGAAAAATTGATGTAAATATGTTATAATATGATGATGTATTTTTGGAGATTTACTTAAATTTACAATATTAATTTAATTGAAAATAAAAGATTGAGAGGTGCAATTATGGTTAATGATAAAAAAGAAATTAGATGTTCTTTTTGTGGAAAGAACGCTAATGAAGTTTTTAAAATGATTGCAGGTAATGATGTATTCATCTGTGATGAATGCGTAGAACTTTGTTCAGATATAATTGAAGAAGAATTAGAGTATAGAAATTCTTCAAATGAAAAGGATTTCAATTTATTAAAACCCCATGAAATAATGAAACATCTTAATGAATATGTTATTAGTCAAGATAAAGCAAAAAAATCAGTAGCTGTTGCTGTTTATAATCATTATAAACGTATAACAGCAAAACAAAATGAGGAAAATATAGATTTACAAAAAAGTAATATAGCATTAATAGGTAGTACAGGTTCTGGTAAAACATTAATTGCACAAACACTAGCTAAAATGCTTGATGTTCCATTTGCTATTTCTGATGCTACTACATTAACAGAAGCAGGTTATGTTGGTGAAGATGTTGAAAATATTTTATTACGTTTAATTCAAAATGCAAATTACGATATTGAAAAAGCTGAGAAAGGTATAATATATATTGATGAAATAGATAAAATTGCTAAAAAAGGTGAGAATGTATCTATTACACGAGATGTATCTGGAGAAGGAGTTCAACAAGCTTTACTTAAAATATTAGAAGGAACTGTAGCTAGTGTTCCTCCACAAGGTGGAAGAAAACATCCTGGTGAAGAAATGATAAAAATTAATACTAAAGATATTCTTTTCATCATTGGTGGTGCTTTTTCAGGCATAGAGGAAATTATTAAACGTCGTCTTGGAGAAAAGATTATTGGTTTTTCTAAGAGCGAGGAATTAAATGATAGTGATGCAATAATTTCAAAAGTTAAACATGAAGATTTAGTTAAATTTGGTATAATTCCTGAATTTATTGGGCGTATTCCAGTTATATGCTATTTAGAAGAATTAAATGAAGAGGACTTAGTTCGAGTTCTAACAGAGCCAAAAAATTCAGTTATAAAGCAATACGAGTACCTGTTTAGTCTAGATAATGTAAAATTAATATTTGAGAAAGAAGCTCTAATAGAAATTGCTCGTGAATCTATTAAAAGAAAAACTGGGGCTCGAGGATTGCGTTCTATCATTGAAGAATTATTACTTGATGTAATGTTTGATATACCAAGTGAAAAAAATGTTAAAACATGCACAATAACACGAGATAATGTAGTAAATAAAACTAAACCACTATTAAAATAATTAGGTTAGAGAGGAGTTCGTTTTGACAAAATATTACTTATTAGAAAATAGAGAAATATTCTTTCCAACTAATACTTATACAATTGAAGTAACGGACAAAAAATTTTTAAAAACAATAAAAGGACTAAAAAAGGATAAAATATCAGTCTTTATAACTAATAAAAGAAAACCTATAGATTCATATGACGATGAGTTTTCAGAAGATGATATGTTTGATACTGAAGGATTTAATATTTTCTTTGGTACTTTTGGACAATTAACAATAGATAAAAGCAATAATAAATATGAGTATATTTGTTACGGAGTTGCAGAAGTAAGAAGTGGTGTATATAATGATAATCAAGTAGAGTACTTAGATATTAATGTTAAAGAAACCATAGATAATGGATTTGATAAAAAATCAGTATTAAAAGAATTAGAAAATAAATTTAAAACATATTTAAATAAAGAAGGTTTTGATATAGATTATTTTAAAACAGATGATTTAGAAAAATTCATTAATAAGAATATCAAATATTTCCCAATGGATAGAACATTAAGAAAGCGTGTTTTATACATATTAGACCTTGAAAAGAAAGCGGCATTTGTTGATAAGAGTATAAGTTATTATCTATTAGGACATGAATTCAAAAGAGAAATTGATAATAAAGTAAAAACTAATATTGATACTCAGCAAAAAGAGTACTTTTTACGTGAACAAATGAAGGTTGTTCAAGATGAATTAAAACAAATTTCACCAGATGAAGATGATATAGAATCATTACGACAAGAAATATTAAAAATAGATTTATCAGAAAATGATAAAAATGTCTTATTAAAAGAAGTTGACCGTTTAGAAAAAACGCCTGTAATGAGTCCTGAACATTCAATTATTAGAACATATTTGGACACTGTAATTGCATTACCTTGGAACATATTAACTAAAGATGAAATAAATATAACTAATGCAGAAAAAATCTTAAATGACGATCATTATGGACTTGAAAAAATTAAAGAAAGAGTACTAGAATTCTTAGCTGTAAAAAAACTTCGTGAAGATATGAAATCTCCTATTCTTTGCTTATCAGGGCCTCCAGGTGTAGGAAAAAGTTCACTTGCTAAATCAATTGCTAAAGCAATGGGGAGAAGTTTTATACGAATCTCATTAGGTGGTGTACGCGATGAGGCAGAAATTCGTGGACATAGAAGAACATATTTAGGTGCTTTACCTGGAAAACTTATACAATCTTTAAAGAAAGTAAAAACAAAAAACCCTGTTATCTTATTAGATGAGATAGATAAAATGACTTCTGATATAAAAGGTGATCCTTCGTCTGCTATGCTAGAAGTTATTGATCCAGCTCAAAATAACGAATTTGTTGATCATTATTTAGATATACCATTTGATTTATCTAAAGTACTATTTATTGCTACTGCTAATAATTTAGCTCAAATTCCAGCACCACTAAGAGATCGTATGGAAGTAATAGAATTAGAGTCTTATACAGTAAAAGAAAAAGAAAATATTGCAATTAAATATTTAATTCCAAGACAAATTAAAGAAAATGGATTAACATTAAAACAAATATCATTCTCAAAACAATCCATAAATAAAATTATTAACTGTTATACTTACGAGGCTGGTGTTAGGAATTTAGAGAGAGTTATAGGTGCCATTTGTAGAAAGGCAGCTTTAAAAATTCTTAAGGGAGCTGATATTGTAAAAGTCGGAATAAATAATTTAGAAGAGTTTTGTGGTCCTGAAAAATATAGTTTAAAAGATAAAAATTCAAAACCAGAAGTAGGGCTAGTAAATGGATTAGCATACACATCAGTTGGTGGAGATACTTTAGAAATTGAAACAAGTATTTCTAAAGGTACAGGTAAAATTATTTTAACAGGTAAACTAGGTGATGTAATGAAGGAATCTGCTCAAATGGCAATTTCATTCTTACGTTCAAATGCCGATTACTTAAAAATTGAAGGCATTAATTTTTCTGAAATAGACATTCATCTTCATGTTCCGGAAGGAGCAGTTCCTAAAGATGGACCTTCTGCAGGTATAACTATAACAACATCGGTTTACTCTGCATTAACTGGAAAAGTAGTAGATAATAATATAGCTATGACTGGAGAAATGACATTACATGGTAAAGTACTTCCGATTGGTGGAGTTAAAGAAAAAATTCTAAGTTCTGAAAAAATGAATATCAATACTATTATTATCCCTACAAAGAATAAAAAGGATTTAATAGATATTCCAAATGAAGTCTTAGACAAGCTTACAATACATTTTGCAGATAATATAAAAGATGTATTCAATATAGTATTTGGAGAATAACATGGTAAAATTAAATACACATAATGTTGATTTATTAATCAGTGCAGTATCAAAAAAACAATATCCAGAACACGATAAACCAGAAGTAGCAATGTGTGGTCGTTCTAATGTAGGAAAATCATCTTTTATTAACACAATCTTAGAACGAAAAAATTATGCACGTGTTTCTTCAAAACCTGGTAAAACTAGAACATTGAATTTCTTTGATGTTGATAATAAATTAGTCTTAGTTGACGTTCCTGGTTATGGATATGCTAAATTATCTAAATCAGAAAAAGAAAAACTTTATGATATGATAGTTGAGTATTTTACAAATAGTCAAAATCTTGGTTTTGTTTTACATTTAATGGATAGTAGACATAAACCTTCACAAGATGATATTGAAATGAATGAATTTCTTAATTATTATGAAATACCATTTGTTGTAGTGTTAACAAAAATAGATAAAATATCGAAAAATGAATTATCTAGAAATATCTCTAAGATAAAAAAAGAACTAGATTTAACAAATAATATGGCTATAATTCCATTTTCTTCTGTTACCAAAATAGGGAAAGACCAAGTATTAAATGAAATTGTAAAAGCAATAGAAGTTTAATAATTATCATCAGTTAAAAACTAATATTAATGTGGTTTATAACTAGAATAAAATAATAAGTAGAAATTGAAATATAGAATTATACAAATCTAGTTTGGAATTTTCAGATTTTTTCAAATAATTACTTGACAAAAATAACTGTCAGTGCTAGACTAAATATAACAAGATAAAAGAGAGGAATACTGTTATGTTATCATCAAAATTATTTGGTACGCAATTAAATAATTATTACTACAGCTACTATTAGATAGTGTTTGTACTTTGGTCTTATAGGTACAAACAAAGTTTGTATCTATGGGAGTTGTAGGCTTTGGTGATGCTCGCATAGAGGAATATTCTAAGCGGGCTAACAGTTTATAAAAAATAATACGAGGTTAAGAACTTTTTAAACTTGTATAGAAACTATTGAAAACCGTTTAGAACATTCTAAACGGTTTTTTCTTTTAGGAAAATCTTAAAATTAAAAAATAAAAAGGAGAAAAAGAAAATGAAATTTAAAAAATTAAAAGTATTGTTAGGAATAAGTTTATTAGTACTTGGTGGTTGTAGCAATAAAGGTGAAGTTAAAACAGATAATATAAAAATAGGAGTTTTGCAATACGCTGAACATAATGCTTTAACTAGTGCAAGAGAAGGTTTTGTAGAAGCGTTGGCAGAAGAAGGATACACTTCGGACAAGGTAACTTTTAATGTTCAAAATGCTATGGGAGATCAGAGTAATCTTCAAACTATAGCGGAACAGCTTGCAAGAAAAAATGATTTAAACTTTGTTATAGCAACACCTGCAGCACAAGCTATGGTTAATGTTGATGATAGAACGCCGACTATTTTCACAGCTGTAACGGATCCGGTAGCTGCTTCATTATTGGTTAAAACAGACGCTCCAGAAGGAAATGTAACAGGAACTGTTGACTTAACGCCAGTAGATAAACAAATAGAGAAATTACTAAAAATAGTTCCAAAAGCAAAAAAAGTTGGGATTTTCTACAATTCAAGTGAAGTAAACTCTGAAGCACAAGCTAAGATTGCAAAAGAAACTTTGAAAAAATTTGGTGTGGAAGTTGTAGAAAAAACAGTAACTACAACAAATGATGTTCAACAAGTTATTACATCACTAGCGAGTGAAGTAGATGCAATTTACTTCCCGACGGATACTACGGTAGCATCAACAATTTCAACGATTGGTGCAGTCTTAAAAGAGAAAAAAGTTCCAGCATTAGGAGGAGATAAAGCAGTTTTAGAAGGAATGTTGGTTACTTACGGTGTAGACTACAAAGAGATAGGTCGTCAAGCAGGCCGTCAAGCAGCGCAAATCTTAAAAGGTAAGAAAATATCAGAATTACCAGTTGAACAACCTAAAAAGTTAGCTGTTGATATAAATGATGATATGGTGTGTGTATTAGGTTTGAATAAAGAAGAATTATTAAAAGTATTAGGATAATATAGGAGGATAAGATGGATATATTATTATCAAGTGTTTCACAAGGTTTACTTTGGTCGATTATGGCCATAGGGGTATATATAACTTTTAGATTGTTAGATATTCCCGATTTAACAGCAGAGGGAAGTTTTCCATTAGGTGCAGCTATATGTGCAATAAGTTTGGTGAATGGTATGAATCCTTTTTTAGCAACCTTTTTAGGAATGCTAGGAGGACTTGTTATAGGGGTGGTTTCTGGTCTATTGCATACAAAGATGAAAATTCCGGCATTGTTAACAGGGATTATAACTTTAACAGGGTTATACTCAATAAACCTGAAAATTTTAGGGAAAGCTAATATAGCATTATTAAAAGAAAAAACATTGGTGACAATGTTACAAGGTTTTGGAATACCGAAAGTCTATGCGGTAATTCTATTAGGGTTAGTATTTTCATTAGTATTAATAGTCTTACTAACTATATTCTTAAAAACAGAAGTAGGGCTAGCGATTTTATCAACAGGTGATAATGAAGATATGAGTGCAGCTAATGGTATACGAATAGATAATATGAAAATCTTAGGCTATATGATAAGTAATGGTTTTATTGCTTTATCAGGAGCGCTCCTTGCTCAAAATAATGGTTTTGCTGATTTGAATATGGGGGTAGGAACAATTGTTATAGGTCTTGCTT
This sequence comes from uncultured Gemella sp., assembly GCA_963544045.1. Lineage (GTDB taxonomy): Bacteria > Bacillota > Bacilli > Staphylococcales > Gemellaceae > Gemella. The sequence continues at coordinate 9,257 of CAUUEM010000029.1, forward strand.
CTATTATAATCGCAGAAGTAGTTATCAAAAACCTTAGCCTAGGTAAGAGAATAGCCTCTATAATTATCGGTTCAATTATTTATAGACTTGTTATTTCATTAGTATTAGAGATACCAGGTATGGATACGCAACTTGTAAAATTATTCTCAGCAATTATTTTAGCAATAATTTTATTTATACCTGAATTAGAGAAAAAATTCCCAAAGGGTGTTAGGAGATAAAAATGAGTTTAGTATTGAAGAATATAGAAAAAACATTTGAAAAAGGAACGATAAATGAAAATCATGTTCTTAGAAATCTTTGCTTGGAGATAGAAGATGGAGAGTTTGTATCGATAATAGGAAGTAACGGGGCAGGAAAATCTACATTGATGAATGTCATCGCAGGGGTCTTATTCCCAGATAGTGGAACGGTGGTTTTGGATGGGGTAGATGTAACAAAAGACGATGTAACAAAACGTTCCAAAGATATTTCGCGTGTATTTCAAGATCCAAAAATGGGGACAGCTACAAGGATGACTATTGAGCAAAATATGGCGATAGCATTGAAAAGAGGGGAATCAAGATTTTTTTCTCCAGGTGTAAAAAAAGAAGATAGAGAACTTTACAAAGCAGCGTTAGAGGAGTTAGGATTAGGTCTAGAAAATAGATTGAAGAGTAGTGTGGAATTTTTATCAGGAGGTCAACGTCAAGCGTTAACTTTGGTTATGTCGACGCTTGTTAAACCTAAACTTCTTCTTTTAGATGAACATACCGCAGCACTCGATCCCAAAACAAGTGCTATGGTAATGAATCTTACGGATAAAATAATTAAAAAAAATAATCTAACAACAGTTATGATAACTCATAATATGGAACACGCCATAGAATACGGTAATCGTTTAGTTATGCTTCATGAAGGGCATGTTGTTGTCGATATAAAAGGTGAAGAGAAAAAGAATTTAAATGTAGAAAAACTTTTAGAATTATTCAAAAAGAATAGTGGTAATAATATTTTTAATGACAATTTGATGCTTTAATTACTCAATACAGTAAGTAATAAAATATAAATATTATTTCTTTACATTCTTTATAAAAGACTATATAATAGTTATTATAA
>CAUUEM010000030.1:0-10323 GCA_963544045.1 uncultured Gemella sp.
ATAGTCATATCTTTTAGATGCGCTTTAGTGCTAGTTTGCATTTTTTCAGCAACATTGTCTTTAACATATTCTAAAAATTGATTGTACGTAGCAACTACAGTATCAACACTATCAGCAAAATGATTATAATCAAACTTATCAATATACCCTTTATCTAAAAGTATTTTTGCTATTCTTACTGCTTCTTCAACTTCTATTGTATCTCCATCGATATTATCTATTAAATAATCTATATAGTCAGTATCATTGTGAAGAGTTATTTTAGTTATTCTAATAAACCCTCCACCTCCTCGTTTACTTTCAATTATAAATCCATGTTCCGGTGTAAAACGAGTTTTTATAACATAGTTTAATTGAGAAGGTACACAATCAAATTTCTGTGCAACATTACTTCTTTTTATTACTATTTGATTTTCTGATGATTCATCAAACAATTCTTTTATATACTGCTCGAGTATATCTGTCATATTATTATTCATAAGGTCACCCTCCTTTATTGACTAAAATTGACCTTTAAACAAATTATACTATATATTATTTATTTTGTACACTAAAATACAATATATTTAACTATAACGATACCCCTTTAGTAATCATGATAAAATAAAAACTACAAACATAAGTCTGTAGTTTTTATTTATAATTATTTTTGTTTTCGTCTTGATCTTCTATTGAAAATTAGATTCATAACAATAGCTACCAACGTACCTAACACAATACCACTATCAGTAAATGTACGGATAAATGATGGTAATTGATCAAATGCTGAAGGTACTGTTGTAACACCTAGTCCTAATCCTACTGAACATGCAATAATCATTAGGTTTTCTTGTTTACCAAAGTCTGTGTTCCCTAACATTTTAACACCGTAAGCAAGAACCATACCAAACATACTTATCATCGCTCCACCTAATACTGGTTGAGGAACGATAGTTGCTAAAGCTCCAACTTTAGGAATAGATCCAAATACTAGTAGTAATAAAACCATCACATACATAACTTTCTTACTTTTAACACCTGAAATTTGGACTAAACCAACATTTTGTGAATATGTGGTATACGGAAAAGCATTTACTGTTGAACCTATCATTACAGCTAAACCTTCAGCAAAATACCCTCTTCTTAAGTCATTTTCTCTAATTGGTTTATCACAAATATTTCCTAGGGCATAATACACACCTGTTGATTCAATCATACTTACAATACCAACTATTACAAATGTTAATATTGAGCTTCCGTGAAACTCAAATCCTGAGAATTTAAAAGGAGTTGGGTGTTGAAACCATCCTGATTCAACAACTTTATCAAAACTTACCATTCCCATAAAACTAGCAATAACCGTTCCAACTACTATACCTAGTAATATTGCAATAGATTGAATAAATCCGGTAGTAAATCTATAAATAATTAAAATTATAGCTAGTGTAATACATGCTAATACTATATTTCGAGGATTCCCAAAATCTGGAGAACCTTCACCACCAGCAATGTAGTTCATTGCCACTGGAACTAATGTTATACCTATAATAGTAACAACACTACCAGTAACAACTGGAGGAAATAATTTTGCTACTTTAGCAAAAATAGGTGCTATTAAAACAACTACTAATCCTGAAATAAAAATAGATCCATACATTGTAGCAAGACCAGCACTTTTTCCAATAGTTATCATTGGAGCAACAGCTGTAAATGTACAGCCTAATACAACAGGTAATCCTATACCTGTAAATTTACCTCTATATACTTGTAAAAATGTTGCAACACCACACATAAAAATATCAACTGATACTAAATATGTAGTTTGCTCTGCTGTAAGCCCTAATCCTTGTGCAACGATTATAGGAACAATTACTGCACCTGCATACATTGCTAAGACGTGTTGTAAGCTTAAAATAAATGTTTTCAAAATAATGTCTCCTTTTTTATTGTAGCACTAATTTCAACAATAAGGTTAAGTCTCTAAAAAATAAAAAAACTGACTATAAAAAATATTATAGGCAGCTTTCTTTATATACAGTCATTCTATATTTTTTAATATAAATAATAACATTTTAAAAAAGAATGCCCATAGTCATCATAATTTACGGTTAGATGGTAGAAACTTGCAAGCCATATTCTTGCTATTATATGTGCGTGATTTTCTATATATAATAGCAACTTTTTTACCTTTTTGCAAGGTTTTTTTATCAATTTCCATATATTTGTCACTATTTTAGTATTTATATATAATTGAAAACGTATAATTACATTTTTTAGATTAAAAGAAGGAAGCTAGAGCAAATATTTTCTCTAGTTCCTACTAGTGTTTATCTGATTTATCCAAAAAAATAATTTTTAATAATTCTTCTAAATATTAAAATGATTTCTTATTATATCATTTAACTGTTTAGAAATTTCACCAAACTCCCTATTTAAATCTAATGTTTCTACAGTTATCTGATTACCATGCATCTGATAAACAACATTAGGATGCATCTCTTCTTCGGTTTTTGCGTATAAAATCATTCCTGACACATAATGTTCTTCTTCACCAAATTCATAATCTTTATTTTTAACGTAAGTAAAAATTTGATACAAATTATTTGAATGAATAGTATGTTTGTTAAAATGTTTTTGAGTTGTTCTACTATAATATTTTGTATCAATAATCAAGACTTTATTTTCTTTTTGTAAATGAATATCGCTCTGCATTTTTGGTAACATTGTGCTTATACCATCATCTAAAAACCATGATATTTGAGAAGAAGTGACTTTAATCATAGGAAAATGCTTTTTATAATATTCTAAAACAAATTTTTCATATAACTTACTCATACTTTGTTCATTTATATAACTAACAAGTTTATAGCTACCCTTATCTGTTGTTATTAGCATACCTTCAACAATCAACTGGCATATACTAATAAGTAGACGGTATGTTTGATTATTTTTATAGAATTTAATATTTGACCATTTAATATTTGTTAAGTTTATTTCATTAACCTCTGAAAAAAAAATCATTTTTTTCTTTAATTCGTCTTTATATTTTGATTTTAACTTAGAATTTTTTAAAAGCATTATAACCGTTGATTTTATAATTTGGTTATATATATTATTTTCTGAAAACTCATCATATTCACAAGTTAATGTTCTCTTTTTAAAAAAACGACTTCTTATTGTTCCAGAAATATTTACTTTTCCTCTCATAACAGATAATTCATCTATTCTATTAATATATTCCCTATATAATCCTTGTTTTAATTGAACACCAATTTCTTTACAAAAAATGTCAGCCAATAAATCATAAATTTCATCGAAAGACTCTACAGCTAAATCCTCATACTTCCCTTTATTCAATGTCTCAAAAGCATATGCTAGCATATAATAAATATTTTTAATTAATATTCTTTTATTACAATTCATCGAAAATACCACGCAATTTCTTTTCCCAATACAATAATTTTTCATTTTCATCAAACCAATATTCATTAATCATAGGAAGAATATCGAAATCCACAATATCTTTAAGCAAATCAATTGTACATTCATCAATATTACAAAAATAGCTGTGCCCCAAACAAAAACCTTTTCCTAGTGTTTTATCTTCTAGAATATCTTTGTTTAACTCTTTTATCAATTCAACTAGATTATTTAAATAGTTATTAGACAAGTGCTTTTGATAATTAATAAATCCTTCCGTGTCAAAACCAGGTTCCATGTCAACAAAACTAAAACGGCGACGTAATGCATAATCTATTAGAGAAAGACTCCTATCCGCTGTATTCATCATTCCTATTATAAATACATTTTTAGGAACTGAAAAATTAAGTCCGTTATAAGCAAGCGTTATACTCTTATTCCTGTACTCTGCTTCTATAAGTAATAATAATTCACCAAAAATTTTGCTCATATTTCCTCTATTAATCTCATCGATGATAAAAAAATAACTCTCATCTGGATTATTAATAGCTTTTTGACAAAACTTATAAAATATACCATTCTTCAACTCAAACCCATTATCTACTGGTTTATATCCCATCACAAAATCTTCATAAGAATAATTTTGATGAAACTGAACAAATTCTAGACGATTATCATCTTTTTCCCCCATAATAGAATATGCTAATCTAGTTGCAGCAAATGTTTTACCTACTCCAGGGGCACCTTGCAAAATTATATTCTTTTTCTTTTTCAGAACTGAAACTAATCTATCATACTTACTATCAGACAAATATACATCTCTTAAAAACTCTTTTTTTGTATACTTATCTTTATTTTCATTTGAAAATTGAGGATTTTCTTCTCTGATTATATCTAAAATAAAATCGTATTCTCCTTTTGTAAGTTTAAATAAACTCCCTTGTGAATTTCTAAAATATTCCATTCTTTCTAATTCAGAATATTCTTTTAACAATGAAAAATCTATAGGTGATGATAATCCTTCAACTTTTTCAAAATATATTCTTTCTTCGGCGTGCTCTCTACTAACACGTAATATTGCAACAATTTTTTTTACTGGTGTTGATTCATAGCCTATAACTAAATCTCCAATTTTAGCATCTAAAAAATTTTGAAATATCCGACGTTTATTTCCATTTCCATTATAAAGAGTATAACTCTGTTCTTCTCCTACACACATAGAAGACATTCTCCATATTTTTGGATTGGCATTCAAAAACCAAAATTTCTTATCATTCTCTTTATCAGTGACATACAAATCAACATTTGATAAATCTATTTTTTGAAGTGCTTCTAAAAGTTCATCTCGAAGTTTCCAAACATATGCTCCTTCCTCACCTTTTGTAGCAATTCTTCCCACATATAAAATAGGCCAAAACCTACTATTTTCATTATCTTCCCGAGGTAAAATAGGGCAATTAGTTTTTTTAGCTATTCTCTTGGCTAACGAAGACGAACCAGCATTATAAAAGTTTACATTCTCTCCATATTTTATAGCAAGTTGTTTACATGTAGCTTCCCCACCATAGTCAAGCATTCTTCTCATTATTTGAAGATTAAATTTATTAAAAACATCTTTGTCTTGTAATAACTCAATCCATTTCTCTACCGTTATTTTAGGAGAATAGTCGTTTGGCCACCAAATTTTTTCTTGATTTCCAGAATGAATTTCATTAAAATCTCTACTTATAAAATATACGATATCTATTGTTAAAGTTTTCAATTCATAATCAGGGTACTGACCTTCCTTGATCTTTGTTTGTAACATACTTCTTAATTCAATATCCTTCTTAATTTCACTATTGATTTCATTATAAAAATTTAGAAAGTTATCTATATTAAACTCATAATTACCCTTCTTAAATTTATAATTCGCCTCAAGTTTATTTACTGCTTTCTTTACTTCACTAAATTTATAAATATAATAATTGTCTGGATATCTCAACCAAAGATATATACTGATTGCATTCTCATTTTGATAATGCTTATCTTCTTTTTTTGAATATCGCTTTAATAAACTATTTGCTTTTATCTTAAAATTATTTATACGTCTAAAAATATCTTCTTTTTCATTATATAATTCTCTAAACATAAGACGTACTTCTTCTTTTTCAACTTCTGCATAGTACTTTATCATTGCAAGTGAATAGTTATTATTAGAATTCAATAATTTTTCAGCTCCAGAAAGAGAGCTAAATAGCATTTCTGAAAAATTTTCTGCATCTATATCCCAATTATCTTGAAAGTTTTGTATTGCTTCCCATTTGAATTTTTCGTTTGGCCAGATTTTCTCATCAAATTCTCTCTTATATTGATTAACTGCAGATTTAAATAAGTCTATGTTATACATTACGCTTTCCTCTCTTCGTCATACTAAATTAATAATTTCTACATAATTTACTAACCTGAAAAATTATATAATTAATTTTTTTACTAATTTCACTATAAAACATTTATCTTATAGATAATATTTTTCCTTAATTACATTATAAACTGTTTATAGTATATATACAATATAAATAGGCTTTTCTATACATCAGTAAATAATATGAATCAAAAAAGAGAAAAAATAAAATTTTGCCTTTTTTCAACAAGAGTCAAGCATTATAACCCTTTCATAAAACAATTAGAATAACATAAGTAATTTTTCATTTACCCATTAAGATTATCATAAGAAGAAACTGATATACATTTATTATCATTTCTATGACTTCTCTTAACCCTGCCATTTATATCTAGGTATCCTAGGTCTAATAAATTGATGTTTAATATCTAGTTGGATTACATAACACATCAAAAGATTATGTATGTTTTATTACTTTAAAGAGAATAAATTCAAATATACAATTTTAGGTTTGTAATTAAAATAAGAGATAGCATAATTCAAGTTGGATTGCAGAATAAAAAAATTGTTCTTTAAAAAGATAGATCACTCTTTTTCTAAAAGCTTCATCAATGATTGTATATTAATAGAATTTATCAAATAGCATCGTTAATGATGTAAAAAGAGTAACTCCCTTTTAAAGCTTGTTGTAATTTCATTATATAGGATTTACTCTTCTTTTTTATAATTTTGTTTTGCATATATTATAGCGCTATTTACCTGATTACAGTCTATGTCCACAACTCATAATCAATTTATTTTACATTTTATATCTACTAACCTATCTTTTACAATTCTACAATTATCTAATTACGAAGAAATCCAAAGGAAAATTGCTGAAGTTATTAGCTTAACGCCTAATATGATACTCAAAAAGCATATCGTTAATATATATATAGATGGGTGCGTACGAATCTGAATAGAAAATGAATAATTATCAACAGATTTTTTACTAACCATATTCTTAATTAATACAGTTATTTTATCTCTAAAGTTTTCTGTACTCGTAAATGAAATAATATATGTTCCTTCTTCTGCTTGAAAAGTATATAGCAGCATTCTTGAAGTTTTAAAACCATTTATACTAGTGTGTATAAGATTTCTTTTTAATGGAATATATTCTCCAGTCTTCTGATTTACAATCTCTATTCCAAAATCTCCAAGTGGTGATTTTTTAAATAATGTTCCACTAAGCCATAATCCATACTCTCCTCTATTGTAAATTGTAAAAATTCCCTCGTCATCACTATAAGGTAATTCATAAACTATCTTGGTATTAACAAATTGTAAAATACATCTAATCCCAATAATTAGTAAACTTATCCCCATTAATATTAATAAATAATTCATGTTTTTCTCCTTAACTATATCTTCTTATGTTTCATCATACATATAACTTTTTATTTAATATTTTTTATTTTTTGTATAACTCCTGAATTCTTAATACAGCTAGATATACTATCGTTTAATTCCTTATCCACATATTGCTTAAGTAAACTTTTTATTTTCTCTAATAGATTTATATAAACAATCTTAATCCTCTGCTTTCCAATCTTCTATAATTTCAAAAACTCCACCAACTTTATTTAAAGATTTAAGTTCCTTTAAATTTTGTTATTTAAACATTTGTAGTTTTTAACTATTCTTATTTTCTTCATATCTATTAATTTATTATATAATCCTATAATTTTGACTAGTTTTACTATTTTTTTAATAGTTTACTACTTCCCCCTCATTTATTTTACTACAAAGTAATAATTTTTAAAAAATAATTTAAATATCTCTCCGCACTTTAATACTATCACACCAATTTAAAATTTTTAACTATCACTTACAAATGTACATTGTTTATAAATATGATTAATAATATTTATTATCTTTATAATTAATAAAAAAATCAACCGTATTTAAATTTTATAAGAACATAGAAAAGAATGTAAAATTCCTATATAATTTAAGTGCGTACAAAATCGAAGGGAATTTTACATTCATATGACTAATTATAACAAATATCATAAGATAACTCCACAAATAACTGATGAAAATATAAATATTCTAGATAAACTAAATCAAGTAAAAATAAATAATCAAATACATCTTATATTTATTATGGTGTATTGTCACATTCACCTAAAACTTGTCTACATTGTAAACAAGATCCTTCCTCTCTTATAAAGAAAAATGTCCATAGAAGAGTAAAGCTTAAAATGCCTTTTATCTCCGTTCCTTGCCTAGATAAGCAACGTTTTATATGTAAAGTCTGGAATAAGTCCTTTTCAACTAAGACTACCGAGGTTAGAAAATATTCTAATATTTCTAAAAATTTAAGAGCTGGAATAATAAAAAAACTGTCTAAAGAATTAACTATGAAAGAAATAGACGAATCCAACGCTATCTCTATCAATACTGTATAGAGAGTACAATATGAACTCTCTAAAACTCTGGATAAACCTAAATCATTACCTGCATATATGTGCTTTCATGAGCTTTCATCTACTTCTGATAGTGTAAGTAACATAAGTTTTGTCTATTCTAATGCATTGACCCATCAAATACAAAACATACTTCAAGGTAGAACGAATAATATTATAAAAGATTATTTTCTATACTATTCTTACAAAAAACGTTGTGATGTTAAAGCTATAGTTATTGATATGAACTCAAGTTATAAGTATCTTATTAAAGAGCTTTTTCCTAACTCGAAAATCATTGTTGATAGATTCCATATTGTTCAACTAGTTAATAGAACTTTTAATAAATACAGAATATCATATATAAATAGTATTAAAGAAAAAATAAAGACTTACACAGACAATTAAAATACTATTTCTTAGTAAAATACGATGGGCTAGATAACTCTACTTATAAGAAATTCAAACATTTTAAATATATTACTACAGAAGATAATATTGTGAATTATCTGATTAAACAAGATTCTGGTCTTTATAAATGTTATTGGCTTGTTCAAGAGCTTAGAGAAACTCTTGAGCAAGATGATTTTAATAAATTTAATACTTTAGTTAATGATAAATCTATTTTACCTAGATATATGTTTACGGCTATTAAAACTCTTAGAAAATATAAAGGACAGATTAAAAATACTATGTATTATAATGGTTTATCAAATGGTCCTTTGGAGAGGCTTAATAATATGATTAAAGTTATTAAGCCTATTTCTTATGGATATAGATCTTTCTGTAACTTTAGAGGTAAGATTCTTCTTATTTTTAGTCTATTTTCTTCTTCTAATACTGATAAAAAACCTAGATATTCTAAAAAAAACGTCAAGCTATTCTTGATAAAAGGAAAGAATTTAAACGTAAGAATAAGAAAAAAGCTATACTTTTTAACATAGCATAGCTTCCTCCTTATTTTTCTTTATCAACCGAATTTGACAAAGAACCAATATTTTTAAATTAAAAGACTAGTGATTATAACTTCACTAGTCTTATTTTCTATTCTATAACTTTTAATTTTCCTCTAAAGTCATCTAAACTTTTATAACCTTTTTCTTTCATTACTTCTTGAAGTTCTTCAGCCAATCTAGAAAATGCCGCTACACCTTCTTTATGTAATGTTGTTCCTACTTGAACTAGATCTGCTCCACATAAAATATGCTCAAATACATCTCTACCATTTATTACTCCACCTGTTCCTATAATTTTTATACTAGGATTTAGGCGTTCTCTAAATGCTCGAACATTTGCTAAGGCCGTAGGTTTAATATATTCTCCTCCAAGTCCACCAAAACCACCTTTAGGTTTTATTACTACTTGTTCTTTATCAGTATCAATGTATAATCCATTTCCTACACTATTTACACTATTGACATAAGTTAAAGGAAACTTGTTTAGTATTTTTGCAATTTCATCAAAGTGGGCAATATCAAAATATGGAGGTAATTTAACACCTATTGGTTTTGTAAAGAATGTAAATACCTCACTTAATAATTTCTCAGTTAATTCAAAATCATAAGCGATTTGCGGTTTGCCTGGTACATTTGGACATGATAAATTAAATTCTGTAACTCCCTCATACTCACTTTCTTGAATTTTTTTCAGTAAAGAAATATTTTCCTCATAACTCATACCCGTTACTGATAAAAATTGCAATTTAGCTCCTTCTTTTTGTCTTTTAATTACATAATCTAAGTAGTAATCTAAACCATTATTAGGTAATCCCATAGAATTAATACTTCCTAAGGCTGTATCATAATATCTAGGTTCAGGATTCCCTTCTCTATAATCACGAGTTGCTGTTTTTGTTACAAAAGCTCCAGCATTACTGTTTGCTAATTCATCTAACTCCTCAGTTGTCATACAGTGTACACCAGATGCATTCATTAGTGGATTAGATAATTCTACATCTAAAAAATTAGTTTTTAACATTCTTTAAACCTCCTAAGTTTACTAAATATAGTTTATCATAAAATATAATTAATAACCATTGTTAAAAGAAATACCATATCAATATTTTTCAGTAAATTATATTTTATCTTATTT
>CAUUEM010000031.1:0-10195 GCA_963544045.1 uncultured Gemella sp.
ATTTTTCATTAATCCTCTCATTCTTTTATTCATATTCTATTTTATTTTAAAATTTTTCAAAACTATTCCAAACGTGGTTAAGTTATGTAATAACGCTAATAAATTAGGTGATAGAACATTTACAAGCCCTAAAAATATCAATGAACTATTTATAGTAACTGTACCTTTGACATTACTACTCATTTGAGCACGAAGTTTTTTAGAAACATCAGACAACAATAGTAATGAATCAAGAGAATCTGATTGTAAAACTACATCGCTTATCTGTTTTGATAGATCAGCACTTTCGTTCATAACAATACTAATGTCACTTTCTGATAATGCTGCTGAATCATTCAGTCCATCACCTATCATTAACACACGACGTCCTTGTTCTTTTTCTTTTCTTATATATTCAAACTTTGTTACAGGTGTCATATTAGTATATACTTCATCAAATGTTATATCTTTTAAGATTTTATTGGTTCTAACGTCGTTATCTCCAGTCAATAAGACAACCTTTTTCCCTTTATTTCTAAGTTCAGCTAGCACGGAGTTTGCTTCATTCCTAAGTGGAATATCTATACAAAATATAGAAATCAATTTCCCTTTGTACCCTAAGAATAGCAAATTATATTGCTCTTGTTTTTCAGCTATAATTCGCTCTTGGTCAACTGTAACTAGAATATTCTCATCTTTTATCAACTGACTACTTCCTATAACAACCTTTTCTCCATCAATATGTGAAACAATACCTCTAGAGGCAATATGGTATAGTTCTGTGTGCATTTCCTCGTGTTCAATACCATCTTCTTCGGCTTTACTAACAACTGCACTAGCGATAGGGTGGTAAATATGTTCTTCTAAACAAGCTCCTATTTTTACAACTTCCTCATATGAATATTCATAAAATGGTAGTACCTCTCGAATATACGGTCTTGATACAGTTATTGTTCCTGTTTTATCAAAAACAAAAGTATCTATGTCTCCATATTTATCAAGCGTTACTGAGTTTTTTACCACTATTTTTTTATCTATTAAATTTTTTATAGTAGTGAGGTAAGCAACAGGTGTAGATAACTTCAAAGCACAAGAATAATCTACTAATAGAAACGAAATTGCTTTAGCAAACGATCTTGTAAAAAGATATGTCAGTCCCATCGCTATAAAGTTGTATTTTACGATACTATCAGCCAATTTTATATACTTATAGTGGTATGTATCTTCACGATTTTCTGACTCTTTCATCAATTGAATAAGATGATAGATTCGACCATTAACCTGCGGATTTTCTACCTTAAGTTTAATTTCCCCATGAACAACTATAGTATTGGAATAAACTTTATCACCAATTTTTTTGGTTACCGGAAAACTTTCTCCTGTCAATGAACTCTCATCAATACTTGCTCCGCCTCCAGTAACAATACCATCAAATAAAATTTCATTTCCCTCAGAAATTAAAATAACATCGTCTTTTTTCACCTCTGAGCTAGGTATTTTTCTATTACCTTCATCTTCTACAAGCCAAACTTCTTTATCAAACGAAATCAAACTTTTCTCTAGTTCTTTTACAGATTTCTTCTCCGACCAATTATTTAAAGACTCCCCTAATTCTAAAATAAACATAATCGAACTAGCTGTTTCACGCGCTCCTGTTACTAATGAAACAAAAATCGCCGTTGAATCAAGCGTCTCCATTGTAACTTGTTTTTTAGCTAATAATTTTAACGTATCTCTAAAATATTTAGACGCCTTCCACCATATATAAACTGTTCTTAATGGGAGTGGAATAAATAATTTTGATACTGTTCGCCAAAATAGCGCATCCGCTATTATCGTATAAGGTGTTTCCTCAGCTTTTAAAACTGGATTTTCGTAACAATCTCTAATTTGCTCTACATCTATAAGTTCTAAAAATTTCTTTAGACACTCATTTTGATTAGTTTTGAAAATAACAGCAAAAGTATATTCATCTTGATAAAACTCTACTTTGTTTATGCTTTGAATCTTTTTCGCTTGTTTTTTAAAATATGCTTTTACATCTGGCGTTAGGCGAAAATTCGCTCTAATTCTCGCTCTTCCGCTCGATAGATGCAATATTTTAAATTCCATATTATTTTTCCTCTAATTCTAATAAATTACTTTCTTTCTTCTCTTTATCATATAAATCTTTAGCATCTGCAACTACATCGTCAGCATGTTGCTTAATATTAGAAATAGTTCCTTCTACTTCATCTTTTGCTTTATATAATTTTGATAAAACTACTGAATAACCTTTTTTAGCATCTTTGCTTGATAATAATTTAAGCCCTACTGTTCCAAAAGCTACTCCTCCTGCAAAAACTCCTGGTGTTTTTAATGTTGCTTTAGCAACTTTTAATAATTTAATTGACATATTTAAATCCTCCTTTTTTATATTTTGCTATAGCATAATTATAACACCTTGAATATTATATGTAAATTAATCAACAATCTCATTCTAATACTATAATTTAATGAACCTAAAAGATTATTTATGTTATAATAACTATGTTAAAGAATAATAAAGTAATTATAACGCAAATATGATTATATCGGTTATTTTTAAGCCACTAAACAATTAGACTAACAAGTAAGGAGCAACTTATGATTTACATTATCGGTCTTGGACCTAACAATAGTTCAAATATTAAAGAAAATATAAAAAACCTATTACTAGAAAATAAAACTGCCAAAATTATCGCTCGTACAACAGAACATCCCGCAATTTCTTTTTTAGAAAGTAATAATATCCCTTTTGAAACTTGCGATAGGTTTTATACAGAAAATGAGAATTTCGAAAATACTTATAATAGTATTACTAATTATATTTTAGAACAAGCTAACTCACAAGATGTTATGTATCTAGTTCCTGGTCATCCTATGGTTGCTGAACTAACTACTCAACTACTTATTAAAAGTGGCAAAGATATTAAAATCATCGGTGGAGAGAGCTTCTTAGATTCTTGTTTTAATGCGGCTAAGTTCGACCCTGTAGAAGGCTTCACCCTGTCTGACGCAACAAACCTAGATAGTTTAAAACAAATCAATCCATTAAATCATAATTTAATTACACAATGTTATGATGATTTAACAGCGGCTAATGTTTCTGATGAACTATTTGCTTTCTATCCATTTGACCATGAAGTGACAGTAATCGAGCAAGCTGGGGATGATAATGAAAAGATCTATACTTCTCCTCTTAATGAACTTTCAGCTACTGTAGGTGAAGAAGTTAATAATCTACGCGCATTATATATTCCACCATTAAATAATATAAGCTACAATATTAAGTCATATACTAAGGAATTTGATGAAAATGTAGAAATTACAGAAGGTGATTTAATTCAAAAATTAGAGCTATTAACTAAAGAGTTAAAAGATAACTCAGAAAAAGCTGAGGACTATACTCTTGATAACGCCAAAACACTGGCTAAGATTATAAACACAGCCCTTGATTTTACAATTGCCTGCGATAATTTTTACGAATTAAATGATATAATAATCAATATGAAAGAAGATCGCGACAATGGATAAGGTACTTGCGTTTAGTAAAAAGTTATTAAAAGAAGTTATCGATAAAAACTCTATAGTTGTCGATGCTACAGCGGGAAATGGTAATGATACATTGTTTTTAGCGAAAACTTCGGCAAAAAGAGTATTCGCATTCGATGTCCAAAACAAAGCTATAACTAATACTAATGACCTATTAGAAAAAAACAACCTTGCTGATAAGTGCGAGGTTATCCTTGATTCTCATGAAAATTTTGATAAATATATCGAAGAAAATATTCAAGCGGTAGTTTTTAACTTAGGATATCTACCAAATGCCGATCATACTATTACTACACAAGCGGAAACTACATTAAATACAATAAATAAGTTTATCACTAAATTAAATGTAGGTGGGCGTATCGTTATAGTCGTCTATTGGGGGCACGAAAATGGTAAAGTCGAAAAAGACGCTCTCCTAAAAGAACTGAGCAAACTAGATCAAAAAGAGATAGAAGTATTAGTATATCAGTTTATCAATCAAAAAAATAATGCACCTTTTATTATTGCCTTAGAAAAAAGAAAGGATATTTTATGCGAGAAATAGAAATAGAATTTAAAAACTTATTAACTGAAGATGAATATAATAACCTATACACTTCGTTGAAATTAGAAGATAAACCTCAAATAATAAATAAAAATTTTTATTATGATGATGCTAATGAAAACCTAAAAAAAGCTAATTCGGCACTTAGAATTCGCTACACTAATAATAAAGATGAAATGACTTTAAAAATAAAAGGTTCTAAACAAAATGTAGAGATAAATATACCTTTAGATGAGTCTTTTCCTAAAGAGCCAACCGTACTTCCAATAGTACCTAATGAAATAATAGCGGAATTAGAAAATATCAATGTTCAAATAAAAACTCCGATACTTACTCAAAAAATCGAAACTATAAGATATGAACTACCTTATAAAAGTGGATTATTAGTTGTTGATAAAACAACATTTTTAAACGATATAGTCGACTATGAACTTGAGTTTGAAGTAAAAGACTACAACATTGGTTTAGAAGAGTTTAAGACATTATTAAGTGAGTTCAATATCGAAGAAAGAAAAGCTAAACCAAAAATAGCACGAGCTATGGAATATAGCAAAAAATAGTTTCAACTACTAAATTTAAGAAAAATAAAGAGCCTCAAATTATAAAACATCTTGCACCAATTCTAAAAAGCTAGTTTTTTCTAACTTTTTAGGACTGGCACAAGATGTAGATTTATTTCTAATCGTTACTGCTTTTAAAATTTGATAATTCTATTACCCTATCACAAAAATTCGCCAATTCTTGGTCATGAGTTACAATAACAATAGTTTTGCCTTTTTCCTTTTGTAATCTTCTTAGTAAAGAAAATACTAAATCTCGATTTTCTTTATCAAGTGAGGCCGTAGGTTCGTCTGCCAAAATCACTGGATTATCTTGCAAATAAATTCTAGCTAATGCCACCCGCTGTTGTTCTCCTCCACTTAATTTATATATTTTTTCTTTTAATTTGTCCTCTAATCCAATCATTTTTAAGACTTTTAATATTTCAGAACTACCTTTTTCTCTTTTTTTAAATGTCAAAGCAATTTTTAAATTTTTTTCAACTGTCCACTCGTCTACTAAAGCAAAATTCTGGAATAAAAATGATACTTGGTTTCTATATAATTCTATTTTATTTTTCCCTATAACTCTCAATTTATTTATATAAATTTCTCCAGATTCTATCTTTTCTAATCCACCTATCATATTCAACAATGTTGTTTTTCCACTTCCACTTTTCCCAACAATTGCTACTATTTCATTTTTAAATATATTTTCCGAAAAATTATAAAATATTATCTTATTGTCAAAACTTTTTTTTATATTTTTTATTTTTATTACTGCACTATCCATAATCTACTGTTCTCCTTTCTTTGTTACTGTTTGAACTAACAAGGATACAAAAATTAATAGATTAGCGAGAAATATTACAACAAGAGTTGATATTAAATCAACACTTGTAATTAAATAACTCAATAATGTTCCTGTTAATATCGTTATCATAACACTTACTACATAGTCTTTATGTAGTCCTAAAAATGAGTAACCTATAATTTTTCTACAAAATATTTCCTGTTTCTTTTCTTCTAAGTAAGTTAGTGTAGAAAACATAATTAAATTATAATACACAACCAATAACACAAACATAGATGCTAGATAAATAATTATTTCATTAAGAATTTCTTTCAACTCACCATTTAGTTTCGAATAAATATCAACCGTATTACGAATATTTCTATCCAAATCTTCTTTTATTAATGTTTGATTTATCCAATTCCCTTCTTTTTGAGATATAAAAATACTTCCTGATGAATACCACGCTGATAAATTTTCATTAAAAACAGATCCAAAAGAGGTTATATTTTTTTTTGTAATTACTACAAATATAGGAGCATCAAACTTAGAAAATCTATATTTTTTGAATGAATCAGTGTATATTGGTATTTTTTTATTTTCATATACTATAACTTGTGTTTTTAGTGGTGGTTTATTTTTTGATATGTTCTCTATATCATACTTATTATCATCTAAGATTTTTACCAAATCCCTCAACTCTTCTTTTTTATGCTCTAATGATTTTGGAATTACTAAAGAAATCATATTACTATCTTGAACAATATTTTCTTTTTTTATCCCTAAATCCGGGAAAAAATCGAAATAATTTTCATTGACTAAAATAAATGGCTTTGCCTCACTAACATTTTTTAAATACTCTTCATATCCATTTATAAAAAACGATGATGTATTATACAGGACTATATCACTATATTTTTCCAATGTCATTTTTTTTAATTTTTGGCCAATTTCTTGAAATGTAGTTTTCTCATCATTTGAAATAGACAAATTAGTTGTTACAAAACCATTAAGTTTACTATATTGACTTATACTTTCTTTACTTTCAACATATTTATTATATTCTTGCCTTATATTTGTTAAAAAAAACACTATCACAACGGTAAACATAGTAAGAGAAATTACATGGAATGGTTTTATATATTTTACATTTTTTTTACCTTTTATCATATTAGGTATATCAACTAAACCAATAAATAATAATAGAATTAAATATACAAAGAGTACCAATATACTATACCCTATTAAAAACATCATGCTAAAGATGAAATAATCGTAAAATCTTGCAGCTTCTTTAAAAATTATACAATAAAAAGATACACCTATTCCCCCAACAATTAATATAATACCCAATAATTTCATCTTTTCAATCACAAATTTTAATATAATGTTCTTTTTTTTATTCCCTATCATTTTTAATATTGCAATCTCTTTGAATCTTATAAAGATTTCTGATAATGAAACAAAAACAAACGTAATCAAATAAAATATTAATGAAAAGACTAGTGGTTTTATTGAAGGTTGATTTTCTATATATTCTAAAATATCATTTATATTTAATTTCTTAGTTTTTTCAAACCCTAAGTGCAATGAATTTAAAAAACTTTCTAAAGCCTCTTCATTAAGTTCATTTGATTGAAAATGATAAAACCCTTCTATTCCTTCTTTTTCACTCTTTAAAAAAGGATAAAATTTTATCTCAGAATTTGTAAATTGTTCACGGTCTTCTTTTTTAATTTTATCTAACTCACCTATATTACTTTTTAAATGAAAAGTTTCTTTAAATAATTCTTTATTTGAAATATCTGCATAAATATCTTGATTATATTGAGTCAATGCATTAATATTTGTTATTTGTCGATATACATTGATATTATTTTCCTTTGAATACTGCTGTATTTTGTATAAAATTTCTTTATTTGATTCGAGACTATTAACACTCTTTACTGTGTACATAATATTATGTGTGTGATTAAAATAAATTAATTCATATTCTTCTTTTAGTGAAAAAATAAATGTTCCTAATATCAAAGAAAAAAGTGATCCAATTACACATAAAAATACCCATATCTTTTTCATTTAAAAACTCCTTTTTCAACCTAGAATACTTTTTAAAAGAATAAGGATAAATTATGAGGAATCCCCTCATACATTTACCCTTATTATCATTTCATACTATTTATAATTATAATAAAAGTGCTCTGTGTACCACCACGAGCTAGGAGCGGAAGCCTTAGCCCAATAACCTGGACTTATCCAACCACTGCTATTCGTTGTACTCCCTACTTTTACAGCAGCTGAATGAACCTTATAGCCATGGTAATACTCAGAAAACGCATATCTTGAATCTTTCCAATACTTCCAATAGCCTCCACCTACATTCACTGAATAATTTGCTTTTGAAATTCCTGCGCCTAATGAGGCGAAAAATAATAATGAGACTAAAATAACTTTAATTTTCTTAAACATAATAGATACCTCTTTCTTTATTATATTTTTTGTTAAGTCGTATTTATATATGCTCTTCCCCTGGAATTCCCTCCTTAATTCGTATATACATATAATAACATGTAAGCGTTTCGAAGTCAATGATTTTTCATTAAAAATGATATTTATATATAAATATTTTTAAAATTTTATTATTTAAATTTAAAAAACAAATTTTTCTTTTATACGTTTATTTGTTTTATCAAACTTCATTAAGATAAATTATAATAACGTCTGCATCGATTAACTTAATAATAATAATTAATATTAAAAATGATGTTTTTATATGTTATTGATTCTATTTTTAATCTGTATTAAATACAACAAAAAACTCTAACTACTAAATTTAAGAAAAATAAAGAGCCTCAAATATAGATTTTCTATATTTGAGACTTTTTTTATTATAATCTTTGTCTAGCATCTAAACTACGTCTTAATGCTCCACCTATAGAGTTAATACATAATACAATAACTAAAATAGCTAGGGCTGCTGGTAGCCAAATGTACATTTTATTTACAAGTACGTCTGCGTCTTTTGCATATGATAACATAGTACCTATACTTGGTGTTCCTGCAGGAAGCCCAAATCCAAGATATGTTAAACCTACCTCAATACCCATATTAGCCGCTAATGATAATGTAGCTTCTACAACGATAATAGAACTAATGTTTGGTAAGATACCTTTTAACATAATTTTCCAATCAGGTGTTCCCATTGTTTTTGATGCAAGAACATAGTCACGACGAGATTCAGATAAGGCTTTACTACGTACAAGACGTGTAGAACTCATCCAAGCGAATGCTGATAAGATAAAGATAAATAATCCAATACCATAATCACGTTTAATACTTACGAATACGATAATAACCATAAGAACTGGGATAATTACCATAAAGTCTACAAAACGCATAACAAAGTTATCAACACGACCACCATAGTAAGCAATAACTAATCCAACCATAGTACCAAAAGTAATAGTTATAAATGTTACCGCAACGGCGATAAGGATTGAGTTAAGCATCCCCATCATTAGCCATCCAAATACTGAGTGACCACCTACGTCAGTACCAAGTAAGAATCCATCTTCACCTGGTTTTAAGAAAATATTTAATAAATCTACATCAAAATATGATTTATAATCACCACTTATACGAATATAAATGTTAAATATTATTACGAATACTAAGATAGCACTTAGTGTTATTAAAGCTGCAAATGCACCTTTGTCTTTTTTAAATTCACGAGCCACAACTGAAAAACCAGACGGAGTTTTAGTTGTAACTTTTTCTTCTTTTGCTTTTGTCATTGTTCAACTTCCTCCTAATCTAATTTAATACGTGGGTCAACGATTGCCATAATAATATCACTCAACATACTACCTACTAGAGTTAAGAAACCTGAGAATAACATAAGCGTTGTTACAACACTATAGTCTCTATCTTGAATACTTTGGTAGAATAGTTGTCCCATTCCTGGATATCCGAAAATTGTTTCTACGAAGATACCACCACTGAAAAGTCCAGTAATAGAGAATCCGAAGAATGCTGCAATCGGTAAAATAGAGTTTCTAAAGATATGTCCTGAGTAAACTTTTTTAACAGGTACACCTTTAGCTCGAGCTGTTTTTACATAGTCACTTTGTTTTGCATCAATAACTTCATTACGTAAGTATTGAACTGTTGATACCGTTGATAATAACGCTAAACAAATACCAGGTAAAATCAAGTGCTGGAGTTTATTGATATAATATGTAAATGTTCCTGGATCTAAGTTTACATCAACTGATCCACTTGTTGGGAACCATCCTAATCCAAATCCAAACACCGCAATCATAAATAAGTATAATACAAATGATGGAATAGCTAGGAAGAAGAAGTTGTAGAAGTTAACAAACTTATCAAATTTAGAACCATTATAACGACCAGCGTACATTCCCATAGGAATAGCAACAGCGTACATTAACACTGCAGTAAATAATGATAAGTTGAATGTGTTGAAAATTCTTTCTCCTAAAAGCGTACCAACTGATTTACCAGTAGTATAACTTAATCCAAAGTTTCCGTGGAAGAAATTAGAAAGCCATGTTAAATATTGTTTATACCATGGTTCATAGAATCCACTTGCACGACGAATCGACTCAATTTGTTCTTGAGAAATTTTTGGATTTTCTGCAAGACCACCGAAAGGATCCCCAGGCATTAATTTCGCAAGACCAAATACCAGAATACTAAGGATGAATAATTGTGGTATCATTACTAAAACACGTTTTAAAACTACTT
>CAUUEM010000032.1:0-10174 GCA_963544045.1 uncultured Gemella sp.
AATTTAGTTGTATCTAACCATACTTGGTAAACTAATTTATCTCCGCGGTTAACAGTCTTAGTATTGATATTTTCTGCTTCGTTATTAGATGCATCATCAGCATATGGGTTTGCATTTGTATCTGCAACTTTATTTTCTAATTCTTTATCATCATCTAATAGTTTATCACCAGTTAAATCAACTTTTTCTTTGTTTAATACATATTTTTCTGGTTGGAATTTAGGCTCTTCTGGTGGTTTAACTGAGTTGTTAAACTCTTTGTCTTCGATAGCACCAAGTGTAGCTACTAGAGCTTTAGCTGTTCCATCGTGTGACACTGTGATAGTAACATTAGCTTTCATTGAGTCATAGTTAATGTCTGTATCTGTTCCTACTACCTCTTCAACAGTATATTTGTGAGCACCTTCTTCACCTTTCTTGAATTTTAGTGTTGAGAACTTAACGTTTCCTGCTGCATCGTTCTTAACTGTTTCAACAACTTTTCCTGTTGAATCTTTAAGTACGAAGCTGAATTCTTTATCTTTAAGAACTCTTCCTTCTAATTTCTTAGTGAAGTTAAATTCTACTGAAATTGGCACGCTGTTTACACGTTTTTGAGTTGGTTTTTCTGGAGTTTCTACAGATTTGCTTACTGGGTTATAAACGTGAACTATTTGGTTCGCTTTATTTTCGATGTCTACCCCACCTGCAACATCTGCTTTAACTGTAGCTGGGATATCAAATTTGTAGTAACGTCCAAATGCAAATTTAGTTGTGTCGATAACTTGAGTATTATCTGCATCACCTAAAGATTTGTTCATAGAAGCTTTAGATGTAGCTGTAATTACGCCATTTTCAACTTTAATGTCGAATTTAGATGTAACATCAACTCCTGTTGTACTATCGTAAGCTTTAATATCAGCAGCGTTCACTGTTAATTTATCTGCTTCATAAGTATCAGAGATACCAACAGATTGAATGTTGTTTTTGTCAGTGAAGTTCTTAGTATCTAACCATACTTGGTAAACTAATTTATCTCCACGTTCAACAGTCTTAGTATTAATATTTTCTGCTTCATTATTCTTAGTTAAATCAGCATATGGGTTAGCATTAGTTTCTGTATATTTGTCAGTTAATTCTTTATCGTCATCTAATAGACTTTCACCAGTAAGGTCAAATTTTTCTTTATTTACAACATATTTTTCTGGTTGGAATACAGGTGTTTCTGGAGGAGTTATTTTGTTATTGAACTCTTTATCCGCTGTTCCATCAGTTGCTTTACCATTAGCGTCTACCCCACCAGCAGAAACTACGTTAGTTACTGTTGTTAATGTGTGACCATTTTTAGCAACTTCTACAGTAATAGTAGCTTTCATAGTATCGTATACCATTCCAGCTTCTTTAGCTGCAGGGATAACTTCTTCTACAGTGTAAGTGTGCGTTCCAACTTTAGAATTGTCAAATGATAATTCTGTAAATGTTACAGTTCCGTCTGCTTTATTTTTAACAGTTTCTACTTCTTCACCTTGTGCATTTTTAAGAACAAAGCTAAATTCATCCTCTTTTAGAGTACGTCCAGCTAATTTCTTAGTGAAGTCAAATTTAGCTTTAACTGATGCCACTACATAGTTATTAAACTCTGTATCTTCTGGCATTGTAACTGCCGCACTCAGTAGTCCAGTACCTGCATTTTTTGTAACATCTACTGTTACTTCTGCATTCATTTTATCATAATCAATGTTTGTATCTGTTCCAGCTACTTCACGTACTGTATACGTATGTTTCCCTACTTGATTATAAGAGATTTCATCAAATGTAATTGTTCCATTTGCCGCATTTTTCTTAGTTTGAATTACATTTCCATTTTCTAATAATTCAAATGTAAATGCATCTGCTTCTAAGTTCTTACCTTCTAATTTCTTAGTGAAAGTAAATTGTGCTTTTGTTGCTGGTGGTGTAAATGTATTGTTAAATTCTGTATCTCCAGGAAGAATTTTTGTAGCTGTAAGTACATGACCAGCTTTAGTTACTTTTACAGTTACTTCTGCTTTCATTGTATCATAAGTCATTCCTGCTTCTTTCTCTGTTGGAATTACTTCTTCTACAGTATACTTGTGTTCTCCTACTTGAGTGTTTTTGAATATTAATTTATCAAAGCTTACTTTACCATTTGCATCATTTTTCTTAGTTTGTATTACTGTACCTTCTGAATCTTTTAATACAAAACTAAATTCATCTGCTTTTAATGTACGGCCAGCAAGTGCTTTACTGAAATCAAATTGAGTTTCAACTGGCGCTACTACATAGTTATTGAAGATTTTATCAGTTTCAGATGATTTGAATCCACCTTCTGCACTATATTTTACTGTAGCTTCTAAGTCTCCTACAGCATTCTTCTCTGCTACTGTAACAGTCATAGTAACTTCCATAGCATCATAATCTACATTTTCATCTGCACCTTTAATTTCAGTAATTTTATATGTATATGTTCCTGCTTTATTAAATGTTAGTTCACTAAATGTAGCTTTCCCATCCGCTTTATTAGTTACTACTTCTTCATAAGGTTTTTCACCAACACTTACATCTACATTTTCTTTCTTCAGTTTAAAGCTAAACTCTCCATCCGCTAATACTCGTCCTTCAAGTGCTTTTTCTACTTCTGGTGTTACTTTTGCTGGCTCTTGTTTTACATAGTAATAAACTGTTTCATAGGCTCTTGTTAATTTATTTTCTAAACGGAAAATATTCCCTGATCCTACTGGGACACCATTAATAGCATAAGGTTGATCTCGACTTCCTCTATTAACATAGAACTCACCTGCTGATGAATATCTTGCTTTATATGAAGCTGCATCAGATGCACTAACTTCTATTTCATCATAATGAACATCGTTAGGTTGCCCAGCCGATGCCCAAACTAATTTATAAAAAGTTCCATTTGGACGCTTGTAAATAAAGCTTCCGTTTTTTTCAAATTCTAAATCTCCTTTATAGTTTGTATTTTGCTTATCAGAGAAAATAGCAAATGGTTTCCCTACTACAAGCTTATCTCTTAATTCTGGTATAAGATTATCTCTACTTGGTTTATTATTGTCAGCATTCCAACCTGTATCATTAATTTCTGGATTAATACCTAAATCTTCTGGATGATCAATTTTATTATTACTTCCAGGACGTATAATTGTCTCATAAACTTTTACATATCCATCCGTATTCAAATCTTTAGAAATTTTACCAAGACTATCAGATTTAATAGCCCACATTTCTATACGAACCGTTCCATCTTCTTTAACAACTTCTTTGATACGTTTAACCCCACCTTCAGCATTAGCTACGTCAAACCAACGTTGCCCTACAGTATAAGGTTTTTTCAGAACATCTTCTAGAGATTTTCCATCTGCAGTTTGATAAAGTTTATATCCCGCAAACTGACGTAATCCTGAAGCATGAAAATCTTGCCCTTCCATACCTGTAATAGTAAATGTTCCTAAAGATTCCTCTCTTCCTGTTTCTGTGTAAGTTTGTGGATTTACGTCTGTACGATTTGCATCAAATGTTTTTGATTCTCTATCAACAACTTTATAATAAGTTGTCTTTTGAGTTTTACGAGGAATGTAATACTGAGGGTCTGTAATACTAGTTCCTTCATTTGCTGCATTAACAACATCATAAATTTGAAGAGCTGAACGTGGACCATCAAAATCAGTAGCTAATCCAGTATATTTCCATGTTGCACGTAATGCAGGACGGCTACTTTTATCTGCATCTTGTATGTCCTCATAACGGAATTGAATATAAGCCTGAGAATTCCCAGTAAGTGGGGCTAGTACAGATTGTCCTAAATTAACAGTACCAGCTCCATTAATACTTTTTGTTTCTACTACACTGTTTGTATTACCATCTACTAATTCAATTGTTACATTTGTTGAATCATCATATGGTTTTGACATTCGATAATAATATTTTGTATTATATTTTTTATTAAAATTGTGTAAATCAGTTACTATAAAAGTATACTGAGACTGATTTGGATTAAGTTTAAAATCGACACCAGTTGTTACTTTATCCACCGCTGGATCTTTTGGTGTTGGTACTTTTAAATCACGATTTTTCAAACTAGCTCCATTAAGTTCTGTCATAGCAGGAGTGGCCTCCGCTGCCCCCTCAGTATTACTTACTTCAATAGGTGCTGTTGCTGATCGATCAGTTCCAGTTGCACGACGGCTACGCACTCTTGGTTTATCCCCTTCTGAGTCCTTGTTAGCTTCTACTTTTGGTGAAGTCTCCTCTTTTTTTGCAGTTGCTTCTTTTGTAGAAGTTGCTGTTGACTCATCTTTTCTTGCAATTTCTTCAGCTTTCGGTACTACAACATTAGCTGTTGCTGTTTCTGAAATTTCTGCTTTTGCTGTCGTCTCAGCCTTTGGTGTTTCAGTTGCTGCAGTCGCTGATGTTTCTGCTTTTGCTGTCATTTCAGTCTTTGGTGTTGCAGTTTCTGCATTAGTTTCAGCCGCTTTAGCTTCTCCACTACCTGCTAATGCAAAACTAAGTCCAAATCCTAAGAAAACAGACGCTACTCCAACTTTATATTTTCTTAAAGAAAATCGTTGATGCTCTTTTCTTATCATTAAATATATTCTCCTTTTATTAAATAATATTTTTGCATAATCTATAATTCTATGCATATATTTTAATTGTATAATATACGCACAAATATAATATTATTAGCGCGTTCATTATAGCATACTATAATATGTACTTCAAATAATATACCCTAATATTGTTTCTTTTTTTAATTATTTTAAAATGACTCTGTAAATAATGTTTTCAATAGTGCTCTCTTAGATTTGTTAAGCATCTTTCTATGTTGCTTTTTATGACATTTGTATATCCCTTAGATTATTAAATATACATATATTAGATTATTTAATAATGATATATGTATAAACTTCTTGCTATTTTATATATAATAACCGTCTCTATATTTAAACTCTAGTTTTAAGGTAGTATTTACTAATTCCATATAAAAAACAGCCTATTTTTAAGAGCTGTTTTTTGAAGTATTGAAATATTATAATTCTAATTTATAATCTTCTGCACACACATATTTTTTCTTTTCCATATAATAATATACTGCATAAGATAGAATTGCCGGTAGTATAAAATGCAATAATAGAATTTCGACTAATAATACTGCATGACTTGTATAAGAAGACATTGTTTGCCATGTCATAAGTTGTCCTACTAAACCAGATGTACCCATTCCTCCACCTGCAGGATTATTTTCCATTCTACATACTAATGTAGCTATTGGACCTAATATTGCACTAGCAACTATTGGTGGTATCCAAATTATAGGTTTCCTCATAATATTCGGCACTTGGAGCATAGATGTACCTAATCCTTGAGCTAAAAGTCCATTCCATCTGTTTGCTTTGAAACTAATAACCGCAAAGCCAACCATTTGGGCTGCACACCCTACAGTTGAAGCACCTGCAGCTATACCCGATAGACCTAATATAATAGATAACGCTGCAGAACTTATAGGTAATGTCAATATTATTCCCATTATTACCGAAACAGCTATTCCCATTAAAAATGGTTGTAATTCTGTTGCTTCTCTAATAAATGTTCCAAGAATTTTCATTCCTTTTATTAAATATGGTCCTGTGAAATATGCAACGGTAGCACCTATAACTATCGTTACAAACGGTGTTACGATAATATCAATTTTTGTCTTTCCTGATATTAACTTTCCGCATTCAGCAGCAATAACTACCGCGATAAATGCACCTAATGGATCTCCTGAACCACTAACTATTAACTTCCCTTGTTCAATAAGGTGATTAGTTCCTAAGTTTGATCCGAATGCTCCTAAAAATCCAACTACACCCGAGGCTAAAATTACCAGCTTAGGTGCTTTTAACGCATGCGCTACACCTATCCCAATTACTGGTCCTGTTAAAGCCATCGCTATTGTTGCTATCGCTATAAAGAATGTCGATATACCACCACTTAAATTTATAGCTATCTGCTTAATAATAAGACCAATAATAAGGGTACAAAACAACCCAAGTGCCATACCGTTAAGTGCCGTAATAAAGTATCTGTGAAACAATTTTGATAATAAACTATCTTTTTTCATATTATAAACTCCTTTTTTTTAGCATCTTTTTAAGATTCTTTAACTTATATTATAGTACTGTTATATACTTTTGTCACTAATTTATTCATTATCATATGTAGTAAATTTCTAATCAATTCATGTAAATACAAAAAGTTCTTGTACCAGCCATTATATTACTAAAGTTAAACTTATTAATATTTAGACTTAATAAAATCAAGTCTTATTTTAAAAAAATTTTTATTATACCCTAATAACTTTTCTCCAAATTTATTACTAAATCTATTATAAACTAGCTAAACAAAAGTGTATTAATTATACTATCAAAATTTATATAACTTTTATCATTTTCCATTACAATAAAAAATCCCTAAGCGATATAAATTACTTAGGGACTTTTATTATTAATAGTTAAAACTAATTAGTTTTTCTTCTATGTAATATTACCACTGCACCTAACAACGCTATTGTTGTAAATATTGTGTCAATATTACTGTTCAATCCAGTTTTTGCTAATACTTTAGTTTTTTTTGACTTAACTTCAGCTGGTTTTGGTGGTAACTGTGGTGCAGGTGGTGGTATCGGTTGCCATGGATGTGGTGGAATATCTACCACAGGTGGCGGTGTCGGTTGCCATGGATGTGGTGGAATATCTATCACTGGTGGCGGTGTCGGTTGCCATGGATGTGGTGGAATATCTATTACTGGCGGCGGTGGTGGTAATATTGGTTTATGAGTATTTTTTAACACTACTAAACCATTTCCTTCTATTGATGTAGTAACCGTATAACCATTCGGAACATCTATCTCACGCACCTCATACTTAACAGCTTTTCCACTAACTTTTGCTTTAAGATTAGTAAATGTATATCTCCAATTATTCTCTTCAT
Source organism: uncultured Gemella sp. (assembly GCA_963544045.1). Classification (GTDB taxonomy): domain Bacteria; phylum Bacillota; class Bacilli; order Staphylococcales; family Gemellaceae; genus Gemella. Next base: position 6,991 of record CAUUEM010000032.1, read on the forward strand.
TTAAAACAACAGCTTCACCTTGTTCTTTATTATTTGCAAATAATTGCACTTTTATACTATTTGGTCTTAAGGCATCTTTATTTCCTTCATCGTCCCAACGTTTTTCCACAGAGATTTCTGTAACTGTTGGAGTATAAATATTTTTAATATTATGCCCTATTACTTCAGGCGTATATCCTTCTACTTTTTCTTCAACTACACTATAAGTAATCTCTTTTCCATTTTCAGCATTGAATTTAGGTAAGTCAGAAAAACTAAACTTCCATTCATTTTCTGCACTTACTTCTTTGCTAATAATTTCTTTTCCATCAGCTAGTAATTTTATAACAACTTTTGCAGGACGATTTTTGTCTTTATCATTATCATCTGCCCATGTTTTTGTACCATTAACTTCCACTTTTTCATCAACTTTTTTGTTTGCAATTTTATAAACTACATTTTCAGTTGGTAAACTTGGATTCGCATTAGCCTCTGTTTGTTTCTTCACATTAACAAGTAATTTTGTAGCCTTATCTGGTAATGAATATCCTATAGGAGCTTCAACTTCTTCTAGAAGGTAATACTCATTTATAAGGTCTCCTATGCTTGCACGACCATTATTATCCGTAATTATAGTAGTTAGTGGACTTCCATATTTATTCCCATCTTTATCAGATGTATAAACATCAAACTTTGCTCCCGCTAGCGGTGTATTAGTAACTGAGTCATGTTTTAATATAGACAACCCATACTTCTTACCATCCGCAAAACCTTCTCCATAAAATGTTTTAATCCAAGAGCTAGCTTTCTCTTCTATTCGATTTGTTTCATCAGTTGATGTACCTGTATCACCTGAGCTTTTTACAACTACATCTGCACTCAATATCGCATTATTATGATAGCTAACACCACTAGGTGGAGTCGCACCTAAAGTAACATCATATAAAACACGGATATTATCAGTTGGTAAAAGGTCTCTTAAAAATTCAAGTGTAAATCCTTTATTACCTTCTGAAAAAGTTAATTTATAATCTGTAGTTGGAAGTGGCGTAGTTTGATTAGAGTCATTATCTAAACGATAAACACCATCTTCTTTTGAGTGAGTAAATGTACCTTTTTCAACTTTAAAGCTGTTAGGATCTATAATACCATCTTGGAATTCAATATTATCTGTGACTACCACATTTTTCAAATGTCTTCCATCAGCATTTAATTTGATTTTGTAACGTAAATCTGTAGACTTACTTTCCCTTTGCCAACCTTCTTTTTTAATTCCTACTCTAGGTTGTTCAGGAGCACCTTTGTATTTTATCTTATCTACTTCTACTTTCTCTCCATTAACATCTAAGTTAAAGTCTAATTCTTTTTCACCTGATACTTTTCTGTGATCCACACGTCCAAAGAAGTAAAAATCTCCACTCACTTCTGCATGTTTACTTGGATAATCTGTATATGTAAATGTTAGATTTTTTTTATCTAAATCAACTTTAGCTTCTGCTACTATTTCTGATTTATTTTTTCTATCAACAACATTAAATTTTTTATTCAAATCATTATATACATTTCCAAATTGAAATTCAGTAGGAATTCCAATTACTGTAGTATCACCTTTTTTTATTGTAGTAGAATCAGGTAGACGAAAATCAGCACTAACTCTAAAATTTTCCCATGGTAATACCGCATGATCTAGTTTTCCAGCTTTATCTGTAGTATTTTCAACTTTCATATTAGAAAGTTCAATTGGTATCGTTTTACCTGTAGCATTTGTATCTTCTGCTCTAGCATTTCCATAGTTAAACAGAGATAATCCTGTTACTAAAAAAGTTGTAAATAATAATACACCTAATAATTTATAAACTGCTTTCTTCATTAATATATCCCTCCTTTTTTAAAAATTTACAGTTTAATGAAAGTGAAAATATATTTTTATATTTATACCTTCTTAATATTATACTAACATCTATTCAGCCCCTTGTCAAACCTTTTTAAACATATTTTCATCTACAACAGTCTTCTATTATATACAGAAATATATTTATATGAATATATTTTTATATACTCTTACTGTTTAAGTTACTAATTAATAAATTAAACACTAGTAATAACTAGTATTTATTTACTATTATTATGTATATTTTCAGTATGCTATTATAAAATGATATAATAAAAAAATATAATTTATCTAAGGCCTTATTAAATATCTCGAAGAATTCATATAAAATTTTCTGTTTATAATAAATAAATAACTAAAATATACTTACTTCTCTTTAGGCATTTCATAAGAATTTTTATTAATTTCTTTTTTTCTACATATACTTTAATAAACTTAATATTTATTTAATATACAATACAAACAAAAACCTTAGGAATTAATAAAATTCCTAAGGTTTTTTTATGCGATAAAATCAATGAATAATCTTACTATAATTTATATTTAAGGTAAATATTATTCACCTATCTTAAATCTTATCCGAAAGAAAATATTATTTATTTTCTTTACGTTTTCTTGCCGCTAATACAAGACCAGCTAATAATGCTGCAAATCCTAGTGACGCTCCTTCTGTAGAATTTAATCCTGTTGAAGCTAAACGCCCTTTAATTCCACTTACAGCCTTATCTAATGATACTCCATTACCTTGTTTTACAACAAGTTTATCTGCTGAAATTGTGACAGTTTTTCCTGATTTAGGATCTGTTACTGTTACATTTCCTTTTTCATCAACTGAAACAACTTTTCCTGGATTTGCTTTTTCTACTTTTTCTTTAACAGCAGCCTTTTCTTCTTCTGTTAAGTTCGCTGGATCTTTAACTAGTGTTTTTTCACTTGGCACTACTACTACAGAAGGATTTTCTGGTGTCGGTACATATCCTCCACCATTATCTTTTGTCACAACTGTTGCTGCTCCTGGTATCACTGCAGTTGATCCATCTGGGAATGTTACTGTTGTTGTTCCGTCATCTCCTACTTCTACTTTTGTAGCTGTTGGATTTGATTTCTTAACTTCTTCCTCTACTTTTGCTTTTTCATCTCCAGTCAGGTTAGTTACATCCGCAACTGGTGTTGCAACTGATGGATATTTAACTTTATCTGAATCTTTTGTTTCTACCACTGCTTTTTGGATAGTTTGAGAAGGAGTTAATGTCGCAGTTGATCCATCTTTGAATGTTACTACTGTTGTTCCATCATTTCCTACTTCTACTTTTG